>NZ_NOXS01000033.1:337845-547736 GCF_002251735.1 Elstera cyanobacteriorum
CCCCCCCCCCCCCCGCACTTATAGTCTAGACCATCATCATCATCGGCGGGGCCGCATCGACGGTAACGGCCAGTGTTACCTCGTTACTGTCGCTTTTGCCGTCGATCGCTTTGGCGCGGAGCGTTGCAGCGCCCGGCACCGTTCCCATGACTTGCAATCGTTCGAAATCATGCGCAGAGACGGTGGCCGATGCGCCGAGATCGGTTCCGTCTAAGAGGAAGCGCAGCCCGCCAGCGCTTGACAGAAGGTACCGCGTGATCGTTTCCGTCCCGTCGCTGTCTGTTCCCTGCACGATGCCGCTGACCGAAACCGGGGCGCCCGCCGTGATCGTGGTATCGCTGCCCGTGACGATGGGAACACGATTGCCGCTCTTGTCAGCTTTGCCCAAGCGATAGATCGTCGTATTGGTCGAGGTAACGAGATAGCTGAGGTCATGTTCGGTCAGGGTAACAAGCCCTGCAGCGTCGGGCGTCCCAAGGTTATCGACAACCCGGGCGTCTTTCCCGTACCCC
The DNA here is from genome assembly GCF_002251735.1 of Elstera cyanobacteriorum. NCBI lineage: Bacteria > Pseudomonadati > Pseudomonadota > Alphaproteobacteria > Rhodospirillales > Rhodospirillaceae > Elstera > Elstera cyanobacteriorum. The sequence continues at coordinate 338,358 of NZ_NOXS01000033.1, forward strand.
TCGACCACCGTAAACGTATGCCCGGTTGGGATAACGGAGCCGCCCGCTACCCGAACAATATCCCCAGGCTGCAGCAGATCGACAAAGCTCCCGCTATCGATCCCCCCGGTTTTATAGACCTCAACAAACTCCGAGTCGGCGGCATCGAAGGGTGTCATCGCGAAGCCCGCAACCGGGTCAGGCAATTCCACGCCGCAAATGGCGGCAATGTTCGAGGCAAGGGCATGACAGCCATTCCAGTGCCACTTCATGCCAATGAACTGTTTGGCGACCGCTGCGATATCTGCTGCTGTGGCCGTATTGGGTGTGGTATCGGATACGGCATTCGTTGTTAGCAGGCCATCGGCTTTGATGGACAGGCCGCTTTCCGTGATACCAGTCACCATCAGCCGCGTCACATGGTCAAGGCTGCCCGCCTGATAGACCGCCGTTTCGACCAGACTATCGTCATAGGCGTAGTTGATCCACGTTACCCAGCCGGTAGTTGAATCGCCAATCCCCGGCATTTGGGTGGTCCCGCCAATCTCGATGGTGCCGAACTGCGTTGGATCGGTGCCGTCGGTGAAATACGGGCTCCCATACATCCCAATAATAAACTTCGTAAACTTATCCAGAACGGGTTACCGGATGCGCAGCAGCGACATCAGGGTGATCGACTGGCCGGGCGCAAAGGATCGGCTTTCGATTTCGAGTTCTGGGACGAGAAAATCCTCCGGCGGGCTGCTGGGGCCGCTTGGGCCGGAGGGCGGCGTGTAAAGCCCAGTGTAGCTATAGGTTAAAGACGCCGCTTGTGGTTTACTGGACGCCTGTGGGGCGATCCCTGGAGGGGAACCCCCACCGCCGCGCCAAGGTGAATAGGTGGGAAATTGGAAGCTGCGCAAGGGGGGCAACTTCGCCCGGCGCATGGCTCTGGGCTTGCCGAATGTGGCAAGTGAAGACCCGGCGATCGATGGCATTTCTATGCTCCGTCAAGCCGTTATAATGTCTGCCCGGTAGCATTTTGCCCCAGGGTCAGCGCCGCTCTTTCTGATCGGCTAACCTTTGATCTGCAATCAAAGTCTGTATGACAGGCTATCTATTGCAGCCATCCTGCGCAATACGAAAGCTAGAGATTTGAGCAGTTTTGCAATTAATTCGGTAGAGATCAAATTTCTAATTCACAAAAAAACAATGTTTATTGTGAATTATGCTTTACGAATAAAAAGACCTGTGATTTGTTGAAGGGCGAATTTCAAAGAGGTTTTACGATGCCTTTCCTTCATACCTTGATCATGCGCTCCGTCCGGCGTCGTGCCGCGCTGGTCGGCCTGACCGCGACGCTAGCGGTGGCGGCGCTGCCCGCCGCGGCGCAGGTGAAGCTGCAAGTCGGCTATATTCCCGTTCTCGGCGTTTCGCAGTTGTTCGTTGTGGAAGGCGAAGGTTGGGCAAAAGAAGCGGGGCTTGACCTCCAGATCACCCGCTTCGATAGCGGCCCGGCGATGATCCAGGCGCTGGCCTCGGGCAAGCTCGACGTGCTCTATGCCGGGGTCAGCCCGTTCATTGTGGCGAAGGCCAATGGCATCGGCGTGACCGTGCTGGCGGCGACCGCGACGGAAGAAATCGCCCTGGTCGGGCGCGGCAAATTCGCCGAACTAGTGGCGAAGACCGGCTCCGCCGCCGCCGCCGTCCCGGCTTTCTTCAAGGAAACCGGCGCCAAGGTGAAAATCTCTACCCAGCCTGCGGGGTCGGTGCCCGATACCGTTACCCGCTATTGGGTGAACGAGGTCGGTAAGCTCGACCAGACCCAGATCGAGATTCTGCCGATGGGGATCGAAAAGACCCAGCAAGCCTTGCTGGCCAAGGCGGTGGATGTGGCGGCGGTCCGCGAGCCGGTGATTACCATCATCCGTGACCTTGACCCGGACGTGAAAGTGGTCGGCCTTGGCGGGGAAATCTTCCCGGGCCAGCCCGGTTCGGTGCTCGCCGTGCGCGACGATGCCCGCAAGGCGAACCCGGCGGCCATCGACGCGTTGGTCGCCCTGCACGTCCGCGCCACCAAGCTGCTGAGCAGCGACCCGAAGAAAGCCGCCCCAGCGGTGCATAAGTTCATCGGCGCTGGCCTGACCGATCAGGCGACGATCGAAAAGGCGCTGGCCTCCCCCTCGTCGAAGTTCGAAGCCAACCCGGATGCGATCCGCGCCTCCGTCGATAAAATGCAGACTTTCCAGGCGAAAATCGGCACTCTGCCGCAGACCGTATCGCTCGATACGCTGTTTGATGTTGGCCCCTACAAGAAAGCCGCTGCCCAGTAATGTCCTCTGCGCCTGCCGTTGGCCCCAACCGCGCCGCCCTGCACCGATTGATCCTGTCGCTTGCCGGGTTGGCGCTCTTCCTCGGAGTTTGGGAATCGCTGGCGCAGAGCGGGCTGCTGTCCCGCACGCTCGCCCCGCCGCCGTCGATGATCCCGGCGGCGGCCTTGCGCGAATGGTTGAGCGGCCATTGGCTGAAGGCGGTGCAGGGCAGTTTCGGCCATTATGCGGCGGGCTTGTTGCTCGGCTCCGGCCTCGGCATCGCCCTGGGCATTGCCGCTGGTTTATCGCGGACCTTCGAGGCGCTGCAACTCGGCATCGTGCGCGTGCTGCGTCCGGTGCCGGGGATTGCCTGGATTCCCTTTGCCGTCATCTGGTTTGGGATTACCGAGGCGGCGGCGACCTTCATCATCGCCATCGGTGTTTTCTGGATCAATTATTTCGCCGCTTTCGCCGCCGTGCGCGGGGTCGATCCCGATTTGCTGGAAGTGGCGGACGCCTTCGGCCATCGGGGGCGCGGCGCGAAGCTTTTTAAGATCGTGCTGCCCGCCGCCGCGCCGGGCATCTTCAACGGCATTCGCATCGCATTGGGGCAAGGCTGGATGGCGGTGGTGGCGGCGGAGCTGTTTGGCATTCCCGGCATTGGCGCGCGGATGATGGAAGCCTCCTCCCTGCTCGCCACCTCGGTCGTCGTGCTCTACATGCTGACCATCGCGGCGCTTTATAGCCTTACCGATATTCTCTTCGGCCGCCTGACGGCCCTGGTGCTGCAATGGCAACGCTGACCCCGCCGATCATCGAGATCACCGGTCTGAAACTCGCCTATCCGCAACCCGGCGGCGGCGAGACGGTGGTGCTGGAAAAACTCGACCTGACGCTCAATCGCGGGGAGTTCGTCGCCATCGTCGGCGCGTCCGGCGTCGGGAAATCGACGCTGCTGCGCATTCTGGCCGATCTATCGAAGCCGTCGGCGGGCACGGTGGTAAGCCGTCTTGCCGCCCGCCCGAAAAGCCGCCCCAGCGCCCTGGTCTTCCAAGAAGCGCGGCTGTTGCCGTGGCGGCGCATTCTGGGGAACGTGATGTTTGGGCTGGAGGGCCTCGGCCTGTCCAAAGACGAACAGCGCGCCCGCGCCGAAGCGGTGCTCGATCTCGTCGGCCTGACCGAGTTCAAAACCCGCTGGCCCTATCAGCTTTCTGGGGGGCAGCGTCAGCGCGTCGGTCTGGCGCGCGCTTTGGCGGTCGAACCCGATCTCTTGTTGCTCGATGAGCCGTTTGGCGCGCTCGACGCCATTACCCGCGCGCAATTGCAGGACGAGGTGCTGCGACTGTGGAAGGCCAGCGGGACCACCATCCTAATGGTCACCCATGACATCGACGAGGCGGTCTATCTCGCCGACCGGGTGATCCTGCTCGGCGGCAAGCCCGCGCAGATCACCGCGAGCCACCCGATCCTCGACCCCCGCCCCCGTCAACGCGGCGCGGCGGCCACCATCGACCGCGTGCGTGCCGATTTGGGCCGGGCGATGGGGGCGGAGGGCGAGGGGATTTAGCCTTCCCCCCAAGCCCGCTAATAGAAAAGAGCGCCGCTCCCTCAGGGGTGGCGCTCTTTCGCTTTCGAAAGCCGGGGGCAAGCCCCGGCATCCGGCTTAGGCGATGGTCGATTTCACGTCGATATTGCCCCGCGTCGCGTTCGAATACGGGCAGACCTGATGAGCCTTTTCGACCAGGGTTTCCGCCGTGGTGCGATCCAGACCCGGCAGGCTGATGGCCAAGTCCACCGTCAGGCCAAAACCCCCAGCGGCGCGCGGGCCGATGCCGACCGTGCTGGTCACCGAAACATCGGCGGGAACCTTAATCCCGGTCTGGCTGCCGACGAACTTCATCGCGCCGATGAAGCAGGCGGCGTACCCCGCGGCGAAGAGCTGTTCCGGGTTGTTGCCGGGGCCGCCTGCGCCGCCGAGTTCCTTCGGCGTCGCCAGCTTCACATCTAAGCTGCCGTCGAGGGTGGCGGCATGGCCATCGCGGCCCCCGGTAGCACGGGCGGAGGTTTTGTAGAGAACGTTAACCGACATGATGAGATCCTTTCGAGAGGGAGGTGGTGGGGTTGGGGGAGGGAAAACTTATTTCAGCGCCGCTTTGACGAAACCGGCGGCCTGATCGAGGGCGGCCTGAGCGGCGGGGGTTTCGGCGAGCGCGTTCAGCATCACGAAATCATGGATCGTCGCATTGTAGCGCGTCACGGTGGTAACCACACCCGCTTCGATCAGCTTGCGGGCGTAGGCTTCGCCCTCATCGCGCAGAACATCGTTTTCGGCGGTGATGACCAGGGCTTTCGGTTGGCCCGCCAGTTGCGCCTTGCTGGCGTTGAGCGGCGAGATCTTCGGATCGGCCCGGTTGGCGCCTTCCGGCAGATAGGCGTTCCAGAACCATTCCATCGCCGGTTTCGTCAGCCACGGGCCATTCGCGAAAGCGCGGTAAGACCCATTGTCCAGGCTGGCATCGGTCACCGGGTAGAACAGAAGCTGCCCCTTCAGCGCCGGGCCGCCGCGTTCCTGGGCAAGCTGGGCGACCACAGCGGTCATATTGCCGCCAACACTATCGCCCGCAATGACGAGGCGCTTGCCGTCGATGCCCAGTTTCGCGCCGTTTTCCGCAACATACTTGGTGACGGCGTAATCTTGCTCAATGGCAACCGGGTAACGCGCTTCCGGCGAGCGGTCGTAATCGACGAAGACCAGTGCAGCTTTAGTGCGCGTCACCAGATCGCGGATGAGCCGGTCGTGAGTCAGCGTATCGCCCATCACCCAACCGGCGCCGTGGAAGTAGACGATGGCGGGCAGGGCGCCTTTGGCCCCGGCCGGGCGCAGGATGCGGACGCGGGTTTGCCCCGTCGGGCCGACCGGCAGCGTGCTGTCCTTTACGTCGATGCCCTGGGGCGCTTTGGCGCCGCTCTGGACCGTCCGCAGCACTGTGCGGGCGCCATCCGGCGTCAGCGTGTAGATCGGCTTGCCGCCCGAGGCGGCGACGGCATCGAGGAATTTCTGGGTCGTCGGCTCCAGCACCGGATCGGCGGCCAAGGCCGGAAGGGTGAGGGCGGTGGTGACGATCGCCGCAGCGAGGGCGTGGGACAACGGGGTCATGGTCAGCTCCTTTTAAGTCGTCAGCGATTAGATCGTATGCGACTGTTATGCGCCTTGTTGGGAAGGCTGTCAAGCGTGTACGATTAGGTCGTGCGATAATTTTCTGGGGAGCCGTCCGATGTCCGACGAATGGCTGAAACTCGATAATCAGCTTTGCTTTGCGCTCTATTCGGCCAGCCACGCCTTTACGCGGGTTTATAAGCCGCTGCTGGATCGGCTGGGCCTGACCTATCCGCAGTATCTCGCGATGATGCTGCTGTGGGAGCAGGACGGTCAGACCGTTGGTGCGCTGGGGGAACGGCTGTATCTTGAATCGAGCACCCTGACGCCGCTGTTAAAGCGTCTCGAAGCGGCGGGCTTTATCGCGCGGCACCGGTCGGCGGAGGATCAGCGGCAGGTGCGCCTCTATCTCACCGACGCGGGCCGGGCCTTGAAGGATCAGGCGCAATCCATCCCGCCCTGCCTGCTGCCGGCGATTGGGCTACCGGTATCGGAGATCGTCACCCTCAAACAGCAGATCGCCCGCTTGCGCGGATCGCTGACGGCATCCGCCGAGGCGGCAGAAACGATGAAGAATAATTAGGATACCGTTTCATAATTCCCGCGGAAACCCTGGTGTATACCCCTAACCAACATGGGGTCTTCCCTCAAAAGGGCGGAAGTGGGCCGATTTTGGCGGCATGCAGTGTGGCCCCTGCGCCGCAGGGTGAAGCGCCTGTCGTTTCTGTCGGGAATCCATACGAAAAATTCACTTGCGCGGGGGGGCGTTTTGCCTCATACGCAGCGTTAGACGCACTCGCACGTGCCTATGGCCCGATCTGGGAAGTAAGCCCAGGGTTGGTTATGCAACGACGGACCCGCGTCCTTTTGGATCCTCTAGCAACTCTGCTGGTGCCGAAGGGAATAGTGGCCATGACTGGTAAACGCCTTCACCTTAGGATGATCGACCCCGCCCTGTTTGTGGCGGCGTCTAGTCTTTTGGTCGGCGTGCAGCCTAGGCCCTAGACGTGGGCGGCGCGCCGACCTTTAAAGCGGCTCGCCCCTGATCCTTCTACCCTCGTTTCATCGCTGCGCTCCCTAAGTCGCCCAAATGTGGCGGCGACCAGATCGCTTCCCTTATTCCAAACCCCGGTTCAAGTCGGGGAAAATAGGCTATCCGCCTATCGTGTGGAGTTTGTCGCCATGACTGCCAAGATCGAACGCTATCTCGCCGAAAACCAGGTGGAAACCCCGTGCCTCGTGGTCGATCTTGACGTGATCGCCGAGAATTACCGCACGATGAACCGTCTGCTGCCGCTGGCGCGCATTTTCTACGCGGTCAAAGCCAACCCGGAACCCGCCGTGGTCGCCATGCTGAACGGCCTCGGTTCCTCCTTCGATACCGCCAGCCGTGGCGAGATCGATCTGGTGCTGGGCCAGGGTGCCAGCCCGGACCGTGTGTCCTTCGGCAATACCATCAAGAAGCAGCGCGACATTGCTTACGCCTATGAAAAGGGCGTGCGTCTGTTCGCCTTCGATTCGGAAGCCGAGCTGGAAAAGCTCGCCGAATCGGCGCCGGGCGCGAAGGTGTTCTGCCGTATCCTCATGGAATGCGGCGGTGCCGAATGGCCGCTGTCGCGCAAGTTCGGTTGTGCGCCGGAAATGGCGACCGACCTGCTGGTGCGCGCCCGTGACCTGGGGCTGGAGCCCTATGGCATCTCCTTCCATGTCGGCTCGCAGCAGACCGATATCGGCCAGTGGGACGTTGCCATTGGTCGCGCCGCCGCCATGTTCTCGGCGATTGCCAAAGCCAATATCGACCTGAAGATGGTCAATATCGGCGGCGGTTTCCCGGCGAAATACCGCGCCAACATCCGCCCGGTCGAAGCCTATTGCGACGGCGTGATGAGCGCGATGCAGAAGCACTTCGGCAATGCCATCCCGGAAATCATCATCGAGCCGGGCCGCTCGATGGTCGGTGATGCGGGCGTGATCCAGACCGAGGTCGTGCTGATCTCGAAGAAGGATTACGAGGAAGACAAGCGCTGGGTCTATCTCGACATCGGCAAGTTCGGCGGTCTCGCCGAAACGATGGACGAGGCGATTAAGTATGATATCGCCACCGACCGCGATGGCGGCGAAACCGCGCCGGTGATCCTGGCCGGGCCGACCTGCGACAGCGCCGATATTCTGTACGAAAAGACCGAATACCGCCTGCCGGTCGAACTCAAGGTCGGCGACAAGGTCAAGATCCTCGCGACGGGTGCCTATACCACCTCCTACTCGGCGGTGAACTTCAACGGGTTCGCCCCGCTGAAAGCGGTTTGCATCTAACGGTACGCGCTGTCGAAAAAAAGCCGGATTGGGGCAACCCGATCCGGCCTTTTTGTTTATTGGGCCAGCGGCAATGCCGCCTCCATCACGCCGGTATCTTCCTCGCTGACCTTCAAGCCGAACCCGAGGTCGCGCGCCATCGTCAGCATCGGTTCGTTCTCGCGCAGGATCGTCCCGACGATTTTACCGACCTTGCGCTCCTGACCGTAACCGATGATCTGATGCATCAGCGTATAACCGAGGCCCCGGCCTTTGATGTCCGAGCGGATCAGGATGGCATATTCCCCCACGGTCAGATCGGCGTCGCAGGTTAGGCGAACGGTGCCCCAGATCGGGCCGAGGCTGCCGTCGTCCAGCATTGGGCGGGCGACGAAGGCCATTTCGCGGTCGTAGTCGATCTGCGTCAGGCGGGCGAGCATCGGGCGCGGGATAGATTTGAGCGGCGCAAAGAAGCGCAGGCGCACGTCCTCGGGATCGACCTGTTCGATCATCGTGATGATATCCGGCGCATCTTCCGGGCGGATCGGGCGGAGGGAGACCAGCGTGCCGTCGCGGATCACCACCTGGGTCTCGAGATGATTGGGATAGGGCGGCACGGCGACCGGCGCCGCCTTACCCTTTTCTTGTACGCGGATGCGGGCATCCAGCGCGATCACCCCGGCTTCATCGGCCAGCAGGGGATTGATGTCGAGTTCCCGAAGGTCCGGGTGATCGATGGCAAGCTGCGCAACCTGGATCAAGGCGGCGGCAATGGCATCGCGGTCGGCGGGTGGGCGGGCGCGGAACCCGGCCAGTTGGCGGGAAATCCGCGTGCGCTGCATCAGTTCGTAGGCCAGGGGCATATTGAGCGGCGGTAGCGCCAAGGCTTTGTCGTTGCGCACCTCAACGGCAACGCCGCCGTGACCGAACAGCACGACCGGGCCGAAGGTGGGGTCGCTGGCGGTCCCGAGAATGAGTTCGAAGGCGCCGGGGCGGCGGATCATCTCCTGCACGGTGAACCCGGCGATTTCGGCGTCTGGCTTCAGCGCCTTCACCCGGCGCAGCATAGCGGCGGCGGCTTCTTTGGCGGAGGCGACCGACGGTAGATCGAGCGCGACCCCGCCAACGTCCGACTTATGGGTAATATCCGGGGATCGGATTTTGACCGCCAGCGGCAGGCTCAGGTCTTTGGCCGCCTCTAGAATCTCCTCCGGCGTCTCGACCGCGACCGTCCGCACCACTGGTACGCCATAGGCGGCCAGCACGCGCTTGGTTTCGGCTTCATCAAGCCACTCGCGCCCGTCCGCCCGCGCTTGGGCGAGGATAGCCGACACGGTGGCGTGATCGGGCGGGGTGGCGTCGGGCATGGCGGCGGGAAGCTGCTGCAATTGCGCCTGATTGCGCCGATGGCGGACCAGATGCATCAACCCCTTCACCGCCTCGGTCGGCGTGGCGAAGCTCGGCAGATCGGCGGCGGCGAAGCGGCGGCGGGCCTCCTGCGCTTCAAGCTCGCCCATCCAGGAGGTTAGCACCGGCTTATCGCCGCGCTTCAAATGGCTAATCACGGCGTCTGCCGCTTCGACGGAGGAGGCGACGGCAGTGGGGGAGTTGAGCAGCAGAATAGCGTCAACGCCCGGATCGGCCAGCACGCCATCCAGCGCATCGCAATAGCGCGACCCAGGGGCGTCACCGATGATATCGACCGGATTGGCGCGCGACCACGTGCGCGGCAGTTTGGGATCGAGCTTCGCGATGGTCTCCGGCGCTAGGCTGGCCAAAACGCCGCCTTCGTCCAGCAGGGCATCGGTTGCCAGCACGCCACAGCCGCCGCCATTGGTAACGATGGCCACCCGCTCGCCCTTTACCGGCGGCAGGCGGGCGAGGGTTTCGACGGCGGCGAACAGGTCCGACAGATCGGTAACGCGTAACATCCCGGCGCGGCGGAAGGCGGCATCATAAACCGCGTCCGACCCGGCCATCGCCCCCGTGTGGGAGGCTGCTGCTGCTGCTGCTGCTTGATGGCGCCCGGCCTTGATCACGACGACCGGCTTCAGCCGCGATAGGGCGCGGGCCGCCGACATGAATTTGCGCGCGTGGGTGACGCCTTCGATGTAAAGCAGGACCGATTTTGTGCCGGGGTCGAGCGCCAGATAATCCATCATATCGCCGAAATCGACATCGGCGCTGTCGCCCAAGGAAACGACGTGGGAAAAGCCGATGCCGCGCGCCGTCGCCCAATCCAGCAGCGCCGTCGCGACGGCGCCCGACTGGGTGACGCAGGCAATATCCCCCGGTAAGGCCGCCACATGGGCGAAGGAGGCATTGACCCCGGCACCCGGCACCAGAATGCCCAAGCAGTTTGGGCCAACGATGCGCATCACATGGGGGCGCGCCGCATCGAGCATCGCCTGCCGCAACCCCATTCCGGCAGAATCGCCGCCCTCGCCGAACCCGGCGGTAATGACCACGGCGCCCCGGCAGCCGCGCTGCGCTAGCCGCCCGACGAGATCAGGCACGCTGGCGGGCGGGGTGGCGATCACTGCGAGATCGGGCACCAGCGGCAGCGCATCGATATCGGCATAGGCCAGCACGCCTTCGACAGCGGCATTCTTCGGATGCACCGGCAGGATCGGCCCTTGAAACCCGGCGCGGAATAGGTTGCGCGCCAGCACCGCACCGACCGACCGTTCCTTCTGACTGGCGCCAATCAGGGCAATGGACTTGGGCTTAAAAAGGGCGTCGAGATTACGAACGGTCATCGCTATAAGACTCGGGCAGAAGGGGATCGCGCAGGCGATCGATTGTTTCACTTTACCCCAATTGGGTTTCAGATCGGCAACCATGACGCAGTACACATCGCCGCAGGCAGCCCTCTTGGAACACGATCCGCGCCCCCGCCCGCCGCTTGATGCCCGCGTGCTGGTCTATGTTGGGCTGGACCTGTTGGGCGATGGTTTGATGAAGCTGCCCTTCGTCCGGGCGCTGCGGGCGGCCTTCCCGGAGGGAGAGATCGTCTGGCTGGCGGGCAAAGGCGGTAGCGCGTACAAGACGCAGCTCGCGCCGCTGGTCAAAGGGTTGCTGACCGAGGTTGTCGAAAACGCCGATATCGGGTCGAGCTGGACCGAGATTCTCGGGCGGCCGATGAAGGACGACAGCTTCGATCTGGTCATCGATACGCAAACGCGGATGCTGACGACGCTGGTGCTGAAACGTATCAAGACCGGCTGCTTCATCTCTGGCGCCGCCGACTTCAGCCTTTCCACTATCAAGCCCGGCAAAGGCTATGTGCGGCCCGATGCCATGTGCGCGCGGCTGCTCGATCTGCTGCATCTGGCGACCGGCGAGGCACCCAATCCGCAGGCGCCGATCCCGATGGCGCGGGAGATTGGCGAGCTGGCCGGGCGGTTGCTGCCTGAGGGTTACCATTATGTCGCCTTCGCGCCGGGGGCGGGCGGCAAACATAAGATTTGGCCCTTGCAAAACTATGTGACCGTCGCGCGCAGTCTATCGGCTAACGACATTGTGCCGGTCTGGTTTCTGGGGCCGGATGAGGCCACGTGGATCGACGATATCGCCGCCAATGTGCCCGGCAGCCTGTTCCCGTTGCAGCATAGTGCCGCGCGCCCGCTAAAATATCGGGCCGATCTCACCATTGCGACGGCGAGTTTCTGCGCGGCTGGGGTCGCGAACGACTGCGGCGGCGGGCATTTACTGGCGGCGGCGGGGATTCCGCTGATCTCGCTGTTTGGGCCGACCGATCCGAGCAAGTTTGCACCGATGGCGCGCGATGGGATCGTCATCCGCGCCCAAGATTTTGGCGGCGAGGCGATGGAGAAAATCCCGCCGCAGGTGGTGCTTCAGGCGCTTTCGGGCTTTCTGTCGTAGCGCATCAGCACCAAGAGAAGCAGCAGGGCGGGCACCGCGACCAGCGCGCTGCTGATGAAGAACCACGCCCAGCTCATCTGCTCCGACAGCCAGCCGCCGCCGGAGGCGAGGAAACTGCGGGCGGTGGCGGCGAAGGCGGACAGCAGGGCGTAATGGGTGGCGCTATATTGGCGCTGCGATAGGCTGGAGAGATAGGCGACCAGCGGCGCCGTACCGATCCCAGCCGTGGCGTTTTCGACAAACACCGTGACCGACAGCACCGCCAGATCTGCCCCGGCATAGGCCTGCCAAACGAAGACGAAGTTGGATGCCGCTTGCAGAATGCCCCCGACCAGCAGCGCCTTCAGCAGGCCCATCTGACCGACCATCCAGCCGCCGATGAACACGCCGACGAGGGTCGCGATCAGGCCCCAGAGCTTACTGATCGTTGCAATGTCACTCTTCGAAAAGCCGATGGCCAGATAGAAGGGGTTGGTCATCACCCCCGCCACGGCGTCGCCGAGTTTATAGAGCACGACGAACAGCAGAATCAGCAGCCAGCGCGGCTGCGATAGAATGAAACTGCGGAAGGGTTCGATCAGCGTGGTCTGCACCCAGCCGTTCAGGTCGCGCGGCGGCGGCGCTTTTGCCGTTTCCGGCAGGGGTGGTTCGGGGATGCACAGCACCAGCAGGATGGCGACGGCGATAATCGCGGCCATTGCGGCATAGACGATGGTCCAGGAAAACACTTCGGCCAGATAGAGCGCGCCCGCCCCGGAAATTAGCATCCCCAGCCGATAGCCATAGATGGTCACGGCACTTCCGGCGCCCTGCTGCTGCGGCGCTAGGCTTTCGATGCGGTAGGCGTCGATGACGATATCTTGGCTGGCCGAGAAAAAGGCGATGCCGAGGGCGGCAAGGGCGATCTGCGTCGGCGATTGCGCCGGGTCGGTGACCGCTGCGCCCAGAATGGCGAAGATCAGGCCGATTTGTGTTAGAAGCATCCAGCCGCGCCGCCGCCCCAATTCGGCGAACAGCGGCGGCGGCACCGCATCCATGATCGGTGCCCAGGCGAATTTCCAGATATAGGGCGTGCCCGCCAGCGCAAACAGCGCGATCTGCGTGCGGCTGACCCCGGCCTCCGTCAGCCAGACCGACAGGGTGGAATAGGTCAGCGCCAGCGGCAGGCCCGAGGCGATGCCGAGCAGCAGCACGATCAGCACCGGCAGGCGGGCGTAAGTCTCTAGAAACCGGCCGAAGGCTGCGGGCATGGGCGGGTTCTCTCTCAGTCGGCCGCAGCGGCCTGGGTGGGAATGACCGGAACGGGCGGCGCCCCAGTATGATGCACGACTTGCTGCGGGAAGGGGATGGAAATGCCGACCTTATCGAAGGCTTCCTTGATCCCCCGGTTCAGCATCCGCCCAACGCCCCATTGCTTGCCCGGCTGGGTCTTCACCCGCACGCGCAGGATCATGGCGCTATCTTCAAACCGGTCGAGGCCGAAGATTTCCAGTGGCTCCAGCACGGCAGACGCATACTCCGGGTTCAAGCGTAGGGTTTCGTCGGCCTGTTTCAGAGTGTCGATAGCAAGGTCGAGGTTGGTCGCGTAATCGACCGACAGGTCAGCAACCGCGAAGCTGAAGTTCTTCGTATTATTCTGGATCGTCGTAACGGCGCTGAACGGGATCGTATGCACGGCACCGCGCAGGTCGCGCAACCGGATCGTGCGGATGGTCATGGCTTCGACCGTCCCGCTCTTGCCGCCGACTTCGACGGCATCCCCGACCGCAATCGAATCTTCGATCAGGATGAAGAGACCCGTGATCAGATCTTTCACCAGGGTCTGCGCGCCGAAACCGATGGCCAAGCCAACCACCCCGGCACCCGCCAGCAGCGGGGCGATGTTGATGCCGATTTCTGATAGGACGATCAGCGTCACCATCATCACCAGCACGATCAACAGCGCATTGCGCAGCAGCGGCAGCAGGGTCCGCATGCGGGGGGAGGGCGTGAGGCGCTGGCCGTCGTGCTCCGTCTCCTGCAACAGCCGTTCGATCCAGGACGATAGAATTTCCCAGACGATCACCGCCGCGACGATGACGACCAGGATGACCGTCAAGCTGGAGAGGATCTTCCGCCCGGCACCGTCGATCAGCCAGCCCAGGCTATCGAGCCCCCAGATTTGCAGCAGCAGTACCAGCGCCAGCAGATTGACGCCGACGCTCAGCATGGTTTGCAGTACCGGTAGATAGCGGTTGGCGCGGGCTTCAAGACCCGGGAAGCGCGCCGCCAAATCGGGACCGACGGTGAAGCCTAACGTGACGAGATGGCGCAGCCCCTGTTTCACCCAGCGCCCGGCCAGCAGCAACACCAGGGTCAGCCCGGTCGCGCGCAGCAGGAACAGGAAGCCGCCGGGAATATCCAGCGTCCAAACGCCATAGGCCGCGACGACATAGACGATCGCTAGAATGTGCCACACATCGGCGAGGCGGCGGCGCAGCGCCATCATATTCTCGCTGATATGCTTGGTCAGGCGCGACCCATTCCCCTCCGCCCGCAGCCATAGGCGCAAGGGTTCGGAGTTTTGGAGGATCAGCACGATGGCCATACCTGCGAGCGCAAGGCCGATTAACCGGGCGATCAGGTCGGCCAAGGCATCGGGCAGCGACAGCAGGCGCAGGGCATCGAGGCCAAGAATCCCATAGGCGGCCAGCGCCACCATCCGGCGCAGCCAGACGTAACAATAGGCGGCGGTTTCGTCGCTGAGGGGGACGAGGCGGAAGCGCGTTTGATCGGGCGCCAGGATCAGGCGGCCCAGCAGCAGTACGACGCGCACGATCAGATTGGCGTTGATCAGCAGCACGAGCACAAGCCGCGTTAGCCGGTCGGGCGCGATCAGCGAGAGGGTGATTTGGGCGGCGGCGGCAAAGGTCAGCACCGGCAACAGATCGAGAATGAACCGCCCGGCTAGCAGCAGCCAGCGTTGCAGCTTGGTTTCGCTCGGGCGGTCGGCAAGGCGCTGGCGGGGGCCGCGCAACAGCCGCGCGAGCAGCCATTCGCTGACCAGCGCACAGATGAGCAGTACCGCGACCTTCCCCGCTAGGGTGGCCCAGCGCTGCTGCCGATCAGGGTCGCGCCACCCAGCGGTATCGGCGGCGAGGTCGTCGGGCAGGGCGGCGAGGGTGCCGGCGGCTTCGGAGACGGCACCGCCGAGCTTCGCCAACCCATCCGACAGATGGGTGACGCCGCGCCCGAATAGGCCGCTGATCGTATCGGCGGCGGGGTCTGGCTGCCCGGCGGTCTTCTTCTGCTGATCGGCAAGCAGGGTGAGCTGCTTGATCAGCGCCTCGCGCGCCTGATCGTTCTTTAAGGTCTCGATCAGGGCGGGAAGATCGGGGGCTGCCTCTTTCGGCGGGTCGGCGGCCAGGGCGGCCGCGCCGCCAAAGGCCAGCCAGAAAGCCAGGAAAGCCGTAAGCAGATGCCGCATCATTCCCCCGTTCAGCGGTGTGAAAGCCGTCGAGGCTGCTACCAGAAGACGACTGTTTTGTGGCCGTTGATCAAGACCCGATGTTCGGCGTGGAACTGCACCGCGCGCGCCAGCACGATGCTTTCGATGTCGCGGCCCATGGCGACCATCTGCTCGTTGGTCGTGGCATGATCGACCCGCTCCACCGCCTGTTCGATGATCGGTCCTTCGTCAAGATCGGCGGTCACGTAATGGGCCGTCGCGCCGATCAGCTTCACGCCGCGTTCGAAGGCCTGCTGATAGGGTTTCGCGCCCTTAAAGCTGGGCAGGAAGGAATGATGGATGTTGATGCAGCGGCCCGACAGCGCCCGGCAGAGATCGGGGGAGAGCACCTGCATGTAGCGGGCGAGAACGACGAGATCGATCTGATACTCGTCGATCAGCTTCAGCAACTGTTCTTCCTGGTCGGCCTTGGTCGGCGCCGCACCCTTCGGCCCCAGCGGCAGATGGTGGTACGGCAGCCCGTGCCAGCGCGCCTGTTCCTCGAAATCCGTATGGTTGGAGACGATGGCCGGGATTTCGATGGGCAACAGATCGGATCGCCAGCGGTATAAGAGATCGTTGAGGCAATGACCAAAGCGCGAGACCAGCGGCAGCACCCGGCACTTCTTGTTCGGATCGTGCAGCGCCCAGGTCATGTTGAAGCGTTCGGCGGTGGGGCGGAACCCCGCTTCAAGCTCCGTCTTCGTTAGGCCCGAGCCGATGGGATCGACGGTCGTGCGCATGAAGAACTGGCCCGTCGCCTCGTCTTCGAACTGGTAGGAGCGGCGGATATTGAACCCGGCTAAGGCCAGGAAATTGCTAACCGCCGCGACGATGCCAACGGCATCCTTGCACTGCAGGGTCAGAATGTAAGAGCCAACTTTGCTGCTGTCGGTGCGGGTCGGATAAGCGGTCATGCTGGCGCTTTCGGCGGAATGCTGCGTGTCCATCTCTAACTCTTACGAAGCGGTGCGGCCGTAATCGTCGCTAAAGCGCACGATATCGTCCTCACCGGTATAGCTGCCGGTCTGGACTTCGATGAAGACCAGCGGCTCGCTGCCCGGGTTGGCGATGCGGTGCTTGGCTTCGACTGGGATGTAAACATGCTCGCCGACGGCAAGCTGCGTGACGGTTTCGTTCACCGTCACTTCGGCCGCGCCCGCGACGATGGCCCAATGTTCGGCGCGGCGGTGGTGCATCTGCAACGACAGGCGCTGGCCCGGCAGAACGGTAATACGCTTCACCTTGTAGGTGTCGGCATCCAGCAGAACTTCGTACTGGCCCCAGGGGCGGTGACCGATTTCCATGAGTTCCTCGATCCGGGGAGAGGCTGAAACGGTCCGCATCCTATCGGCACGCTGTAATAACGCCAACAAAAAGGCGGCATCGCTGCCGCCTTTCCCCGACTTTTCAGTGTTTTGGTGAAACGAAAGATCAGGCGGCGTTGCGCTGAACCGGGCTGGCGGCGCGCGGCGCTTCGACCGGACGGGCCGGGGCGGACGGCAGTTCGCCCGCTTCGGCCAGGCGCCCGATCAGCGCGGCAACAGCACGGTCCAGGGCTGCAAGGTCGGCCGGGGCCAGCTTCGCCATGGCTTTCGCCAGCGGATCCGGCCAGGAGCGGACGCGGTTCGCCAGCTTCTCGCCGGTTTCCGTCAGCGACACCACAAGGGCGCGGCGGTCCTGATCGGCGGCGCGCTTGGCAACGAAGCCCTTGCGCACCAGCGTTGCCACCGCGTCCGAGACGGTCGCGGGGGTGACGACCAGTTCAGCCGCCAAGCGGCTGATGGTCGGGGCGGTCTCGCACCCGGCGAGATGCGCCAGGATCGAGGCTTGCAGGGCGGTCAGCCCAGCAGCATTGGCGCGGCGGTTTTCATTCCCGCGCGAAACGGCGCCCAGGCGGGCAATAGCATCGGAAAGCTGCTCGACGGAAACGGCCGAGGGAAGCTGCGTCGGAGATGTCATTGAGTTCATGGCGGGCGGGTATAGTCGGAACTGCTAGGAAGGCTCAAGAGGTGAAACGCGCAAACAAGCGTTGTTATAACAACATTTGTCCGGGGCGTTGCAAAAAGGTGGCAGTGCTATCAATTGTCACGACCCCTCGGTCCCAGGGTGGTAGCGTCAGGGTTTTTGCATTACATTGTCATTCACACACCCTTGGGAGCGAAAAAATGGCCGCCAATGCCCTCGTTCAGGCCCGCGTCGATGGGCAGATCAAGAAAGAAGCCGCCGCCGTCCTGGCGACGATCGGCTTGACCGTCTCCGACGCCGTGCGCCTGATGCTGATCCGCATCGCCCACGAGAAAGCCATGCCCTTCGATCCGTTGATCCCGAATGCCGAGACGATTGCGGCGATGGAGGAGGCGCGGGCCGGGGGGCTGCCGTCCTTTGACAGTATTGAGGCGCTGATGGCCGATCTTCATGCGGACGATTGAGCGATCAGGCCGCTTTAAACGGGACTATAAGCGGGAGGCAAAGGGTCAGTATCGGCTGATCTTAGATCAAGAGTTGCGTGTTGTGCTAACGGCTCTAGTCCAAGACTTACCGCTGCCCGATCGCTACCGTGACCATCCGATGGTTGGTACCTGGAAAGATCATCGCGACTGTCACCTGCGCCCCGATCTCGTGCTGATCTACCGCAAGGTCGATGCCGACATTCTGCAACTCGTTCGCCTGGGATCGCATAGCGACTTGGGCCTGTTTTAGCACCGGCTTGTGCCGCGCCCCGTCGCCCTTTATGGTGGCCGGTCAGAATTCCCTAATCGAAGGTCACGGACCGTGGTTCGCCGTATTCTTCCGCTGGCGCTGATTGTGCTCAGCCTTGCCGCTTGCAGTTCCGACCAGCGTCGCTCTTTGGGCCTCAGCAAGACGCCGCCCGACGAGTTTTCCGTCGTTGGCCGCGCGCCGCTGGAACTGCCGCCCGATTTCGGTCTGCGTCCGCCCGTCGATGGCGCCCCGCGCCCGAACGAGTTGGCGCCTAAGGATCAGGCCCGCGTTGCGGTTTTTGGCCCAACGACGGCGCAGCCGCAGTTGCTGGCCGGACGCACGGCGGGGGAAGCCTTCCTGCTGGATAAGGCCGGGGCGCCCCAGGCGCAGCCCGACATTCGCACGACGGTGGAGCGGGAAAGCACCAAGCTGGCCCAGGAAGACCGCAGCTTTGTCGATAAGCTGATCTTCTGGCGTAAGCCGGATGAACCGGGCGTTGCCGTCGATCCGGCGGAAGAAGCCAAACGCCTGAAGGAAAATGCCGCGCTGGGCAAGCCGGTGACGGAGGGCGATACGCCCGTCATCAAGCGCAAGCGCAAGGGGATTCTGGAAGGGATCATCTAAGCCCATCTCTCCCAGCTTTGCTGCGAAACCTCCCCGCATGCCCGCCATCGGGGATGTTTTCGTTTCAGGCGTGGGAAAAGGTTGGGGGATGGCTGTCACTCGCGTATCATGAAGCATTGCTAGGCTGGTCTAGGAGCCGATGACCAAGAAACTCTTTATCCGCACCTATGGGTGCCAGATGAACGTGTACGATTCCGCCCGCATGGCCGACGTGCTTGGGCCGCTTGGCTATGCTGCCGTGGAAACGCCGGAAGCGGCGGATATGGTTATCGTCAATACCTGCCACATCCGCGAGCATGCGTCGGAAAAGACCTTCTCCGAGCTCGGGCGGCTGAAGCAGATCAAGCAGGATAAGTCGGGCGAGTATATCATCGCCGTTGCGGGCTGCGTCGCCCAGGCGGAGGGGGAGGAGATTCTGGCCCGCGCCCCCTATGTCGATATCGTCCTTGGCCCGCAAACCTATCACCGCCTGCCGGAAATGGTGGCGCGCGCCGAACGCGGCGCGGCGCAGAACCGGCTGCGGAACGAGGTTGGGGCGGGCCGCAAGGTGGCAGGCCTTGGTATTCTCGACACCGATTTCCCCGTGGAAGCCAAGTTCGACTTTCTGCCTGCGCCGACCGGCGCGCCGGGGGTAACGGCCTTTCTGTCCATCCAGGAAGGCTGCGATAAATTCTGTACCTTCTGCGTCGTGCCGTATACGCGCGGGGCGGAATATTCCCGTTCGGTCGCGCAGATCGTGACCGAAGCCGAACAGTTGGTGGCGCTCGGGGTGCGGGAAGTCACGCTGCTCGGTCAGAACGTCAATGCCTATCACGGCGACGGGCCGGATGGCACCGCCTGGACCTTGGCGCAGCTCGCCTATCGGTTGGCGGAAATTCCGGGGCTGGAGCGCATTCGCTACACGACCTCCCACCCGCGCGATATGGATGATGCGCTGATTGCGGCGCATGGCGATCTGCCGCAGTTGATGCCCTTCCTACATCTGCCGGTGCAATCGGGGTCCGACCGGATTTTGCAGGCGATGAACCGCCAGCATACCGCCGACCATTACCGCCGTATCATCGACAAGCTGCGCACCGCCCGCCCAGACCTATGCCTCTCGACCGACCTCATCGTCGGCTTCCCTGGCGAAAGCGACGCGGATTTTCAGGCGACGCTGCAATTGGTGCGCGACGTTACCTTCCCGGCGGCCTTCTCCTTCAAATATTCCGCCCGTCCGGGCACCCCCGCCGCAACGATGGCGGGGCAGGTGGAGGAGGCGGTGAAAGAGGCGCGCCTTGCCGAACTGAATGCCGTGCTGCAAACCCAACTGACCGATTTCAATCGGGCGCTGGTGGGCAAAACCCTACCGGTGCTGTTCGAGAAAGCCGGGCGGCACGCGGGCCAGATGGTTGGGCGCTCGCCCTATCTTCAGCCCGTCCATGTGCAAGGCGCCGCCGATTTGATCGGTCAGGTCCGGCTGGTCGAGATTGATCAGGATCATAGTTTCAGTCTGTCGGGCCGCCTCGTCGCCGGGCCGGTCCCCGATGTTCCCCCTGCGGCGATGAGGATGACTGCGTGAGTGATGCCCCGCTGAAAACCGCCGATAAAACCTCGACCGATCCGCTCTACGTCTCGTTTGACGATAATTCCGTGTTGCAGCTCGTCTATGGCGAGCATGACCGTAACCTAGCGCGGATCGAACAATTGCTGGGGGTGGCGATTATTCCGCGCGGCAATCATCTGGCGATCACCGGCCCCGCCGCCGCCGCCCAAACGGCGCGCGACGCTTTGACCAATCTGCATGGCCGGGCGCGTAAGGGTAAGCCCATCGATATGGGCGAGGTGGATGCGGCGGTCCGCATGGCCGAACACGCGCGCGAAGCCGGGGCGCCGGTCCCGGAAAAAGCCATTCGCACCCGTCGCCGGGTGATCGAAGCGCGGTCGCCGGGTCAAGCAGTCTATCTTCAGTCGTTACAGGATAATGAGGTGGTCTTCGGCCTTGGCCCCGCCGGGACCGGCAAGACCTACCTCGCGGTGGCGATGGCGGTCGGGCTGCTGCTGGAAGGCAAGATCACTCGCCTCGTCCTCTCGCGCCCTGCCGTCGAAGCGGGCGAACGGCTCGGCTTCCTACCGGGGGATATGAAGGAAAAGGTCGATCCCTATCTGCGCCCGCTCTATGACGCGCTCTACGATATGATGCCCGGCGAACAGGTAACGAAGCGGCTCGAATCGGGCGAGATCGAAGTGGCGCCGCTGGCCTTCATGCGCGGTCGCACGCTCGCCAATTCCTTCATCATCCTTGATGAAGCGCAGAATACCACCGCGACGCAGATGAAGATGTTCCTGACCCGCATGGGCGAGGGCAGCCGCATGTGCATCACCGGCGATCTGTCACAGATCGATCTGCCGTCCGGCACCCGCTCCGGCCTGCGGGATGCGTTGGAGACGCTGGAAGGCGTGCCGGGCATCGGTTTCGTCCGCTTTTCCGATCAGGATATCGTGCGTCACCCGATGGTCGCGAAGATCGTCAAAGCCTATAACGAAAAAGACCGCCGCCTGATGTCGCCGTCCGATGGGGGCATGGGCGCATGATCGATATCGAGGCGGTGATCGAAGCGGGCGATTGGGCGGCGCTGCTGGGGGGCGATGACGCGGCGGTTGAAGCGCTGGCCATTCAAACCCTGCGGCACGGGTTGGCCGCCGATCCCGCCCTGGCACCGTTTCTGGCCGCATCGGGCGGCGACGCTCGGCTGACGCTGACCGTGCTGTTTACCGACGATGCCGCCGTGCGGACCCTGAACCGCCAATGGCGTGGCAAGGATAAGCCGACGAATGTTCTGTCTTTCCCCGGCGATTGGCTGGAGTTGGAGGAGGAGGATATTGCGGCACTGGCGGAGGGGGCGGACGTTCCCCCCGCCCATATCGGCGATATTGCGCTCGCGCTCGAAACCATCCGCGCCGAAGCGACGGAGCAAGGCAAGACGCCGCGCGATCATCTTTTGCATTTGCTGTTGCACGGCACGCTGCATCTTCTTGGCTATGATCACGAAGAAGAGGCCGAGGCCGACGCTATGGAAGCGCTGGAAACCCGGTTGCTCGCCGATCTTGGCGTGGCCGACCCCTATCTTGACCGACTTGAGGAGCATGAGACCCCCCGATGAGCGAAAGCCATTCCAGTACGGGGCCGGAGCGACAGAGCGTCTCTCCGGCCCCCGCGACGACCGAACCTTCCTCGGGCTTAAGGCCGGGGCGGCTCATCGCGCGTCTACGCCTATTGCTGGGCTTGCGCGGTGATCCGTCCGTCCGGGAAACCTTGGAAGAATTGATCGAGGAACAGGCAGTCGCTACCGATGCGATGGCCCCGGACGAGCGGCTGATGCTGCGCAATATCCTGGGCCTGCGCGACGTGACCGTTGGCGATATTATGGTGCCGCGCGCCGATATGGTGGCGGTGGATTGTGCTAAGCCGTTCGACGATATCGTTGATTATATGGTGGAGGCGGCGCATTCGCGCGTGCCGGTCTACCGCAATAGTCTCGATGATGTGATCGGCATGCTGCACGTGAAGGACGTCTTCGCGGCCAGCCGTGCCAAGGACGGCACCCCGGAAGTCGAAGCGCTGCTGCGCCCGGTGCTGTTCGTACCACCGTCGATGCCCGCGCTTGATGCGCTGGTGCGCATGCGTACGGCGCGCACCCATATGGCGGTGGTCGTCGATGAATATGGCGGGATCGATGGATTGCTGACCATCGAAGATCTGGTCGAAGAAATCGTCGGCGAAATCGAAGACGAGCATGACGAGGAAGAGGCGCCGGAAGTCGCTGCCGAGGATGATGGCACCATCCGCTACGACGCGCGCACCCCGCTGACCGATATCGAGGATCGTTTCGGCCCCTTCCTAACCGAAGACGAGCGCGAAGAAATCGATACGCTGGGCGGGCTGGTCGCAACGCTTGCGGGCCGCATGCCGCCGGTCGGAACGCAGGTGCGTCATCCGTCCGGGTTCGAGTTCGAGGTGGTGGAGGCCGACCCGCGCCGCATTACGGCCGTCCGCTTGTTGAACCCGCCCCAGGCGGCGCCTGCCCCGGTCGAAGAATGATCCTGCGCCGGATCGACGGGCGGCGGGCGGGCCTCGCCTTCCTGTGCGGGGTTTTGGCGACGGCGGCGCTGCCGCCGTTCCACCTCTGGCCGTTGATCTTCCCGGCGTTCAGTGGTTTTCTCTGGCTGCTGCGGGATGAGGCGAGACCGCGCGCGGCCCTTTGGCTCGGCTGGTGCTTCGGCTTCGGGCATTTTGTCACCGGCCTTTATTGGATCTCCAATGCCCTGCTGGTGCCGCCTGCGGCGTTTCTGTGGATGGTACCCTTCGCCCTCGTTGGATTGCCGATCGTCCTGGCCGTCTTTACCGGCGCGATCACCTGGGGCGTCGTGCGCCTCGCACCCCCAGGGAAACCCTGGCTGCGGTGGTTAGCTTTCGGCACCTTCTGGCTGCTGGCGGAATGGTTGCGCGCCCATGTGCTGACTGGCTTCCCCTGGAACCTGATGGCGACGGTCTGGACCGATACGCCCGCCCCCTTGCAGGCGGTGGCGGTGCTTGGTCCCTATGGTGTTGGGGCCGTGACCGTGTTGATTGGGGCGGCTTTCTCGCTCGGGCGGCGGGCGGGGGCCGCAGTGGCGGCGCTCGGTCTTGCGCTGCTTTGGGGTGGCGGGGCACTACGCTTGGACTCGGCCCCCGGGATGGACGCCGTTCAGCCCGGCGTAACCCTGAAGTTGGTGCAGCCCGCGATCCCCCAGAGCCTGAAGTGGGACCGCAACCATCTGCAAAGCAATTTCCAGAAATATCTGGCCCTTAGCGCCCCCGCGCCGGGGGAAATCCTGTCCGCCGTGATCTGGGGGGAGGCGGCGACCGGCTATCCCATCGAGGATGTAGCGCCGTGGCGCGCGGCGATTGCCGAGCGGGCGCCCGCCGATGGGGTGATCATCACCGGCACCAACCGCTATCTGCGCGACGCCCAGGGGAATGCCGTTCAGGCCTTCAATGGGATGGTGGCCTTCGATGCCGAGGGCAGCTTGCGCGGCGCCTTCGATAAGTTCCATCTGGTGCCCTTCGGCGAATATATCCCGCTGAAAGGCCTGCTGCCGCTGCAAATCGTCACGCAAGGCGCGTCGGGTTATACGCCCGGCCCGGGGCCGCGCACGCTACGCCTGCCGGGGCTGCCGCCGGTGGCGCCGTTGATCTGTTACGAGGTTATCTTCCCGGATGCCGTAATCGACCGCGCCGACCGGCCGTCGTGGATTTTGAATATTACCAACGATGGGTGGTACGGCGTTAGCACGGGCCCTTATCAGCATCTGGCTGCGACAATTTTGCGCGCTGTCGAAGAAGGGTTGCCGCTTGTGCGAGTCGCGAATACGGGTGTGTCCGCTTTGATCGATGGGAATGGCCGCATCTGGAACAAACTGAAATTAAACGAAGAAGCGGCACTGAGCGTTCCACTACCGCTGCCGCTCGACCCGCCCCCCTACAGCCGCTGGGGCGATCTTGTGACGCTATTGATCGTGACTTTTCTGCTACCCATCTTGGCGCTTCTGCGATTACGCCCCAGTTTATAGTGATTCGTTAACGCTTGCAGCGTAAGGTTGACGCCTACAAATGTAGGCGATACTTCTCAGTCAACCGAATATCGCCGTAAAAAAGGGAACGAGATCATGACCACGATTGTGAAGCGCCGCCGCGGCAGCCGCGGGTCGCCGGACGGGAAACCCAACCCCATCGACATTCATGTCGGTAGCCGTGTGCGCCTGCGCCGCACGCTTCTGGGGATGAGCCAGGAAAAGCTGGGCGAGGCCATTGGCCTGACCTTCCAGCAGGTGCAGAAGTACGAACGCGGTGCCAACCGTATCGGCGCCAGCCGTCTCTTCGAACTCTCGAAGGTTCTGGACGTGCCGGTGTCGTTCTTCTTCGACGATATGAATGCGGAAACCAGCGGTGGCCGTGTGCCGGGTGTGAGCGAAGCCAGCCCGGATTTCGATAGTAAAGATCTGTCGAAGCGCGAAATTCTGGAACTCGCCCGCGCGTTCGACCGGATTAAGGACGAAAAAGTGCGCAAGAGCGTTTTGGAACTCACGAAGTCGCTGTCGCGTACCACCAGCGAAGCGTAAGTGACCCCAGTGCGAAAGAGGCGCCACCCGGTTGCGGCGGCGCCTTTTTTCTGTCTGGCGCAAACATGCGCGGACGGGACGGGGCGGCTGTGCAGGACGAGGGCTTGACGGCCCCCAGCAGACACGCCAGAAAAGACCCGTCCGAACGAGCAGTTCTAGTTTAATTCACGGCAAGTTAGAGGGGAATCCGGTGGCCCGTCCGTCCGATTATCTGTTCACCAGCGAATCCGTTTCCGAAGGGCATCCGGATAAAGTCTGCGACCGCATCTCCGATACCATCGTTGACCTCTTCCTTGCCGCCGATCCTTACGCGCGCGTTGCGGTGGAAACCCTGGCAACGACCAATCATGTGACGCTGGCGGGTGAAGTGCGCGGGCCGGACTCGGTCTCGCCGAAGCTGATGGAAGAGGCGGCGCGCGACGCCATTCACAAGATCGGCTATGCCCAGAAGGGCTTCCATTGGCAAACCGCCAAAGTTGAAGTGCTGGTGCATGCCCAGTCCGAAGATATTGCCGTTGGCGTTGATGCCGCTGGGAATAAGGACGAAGGCGCGGGCGACCAGGGCATTATGTTCGGCTTCGCCTGCACCGAAACTCCGGCGCTGATGCCGGCGCCGCTCTATTATTCGCACGCGATTCTGAAGGGCCTTGCCGAAGCGCGCCATAGTGGCGCCACCCATGCGCTTGGCCCAGATGCGAAAAGCCAGGTCACCCTGCGCTACGTCGATGGCAAGCCGGTCACCGCGACCTCCGTCGTCGTCTCGACGCAGCATTCGGAAGGCGTTAGCCAAGAAGAAGTGCGCGAGATCGTTCGCCCCTATGTCGAAAAAGTGCTGCCGGCGGGCTGGATGTGCGACGAGCCGCATTTCTATGTGAACCCGACGGGCCGCTTCGTCATCGGCGGGCCGGACGGTGACTGCGGTCTGACCGGGCGCAAGATCATCGTCGATACCTACGGCGGGGCCGCCCCGCACGGCGGCGGCGCGTTCTCCGGCAAAGACCCGACCAAGGTGGACCGCTCGGCGGCCTATGCCGCGCGCTATCTCGCTAAGAATGTCGTCGCGGCAGGCTTGGCCGACCGCTGCACCATTCAGCTTTCCTATGCTATCGGCGTGTCGCACCCGCTGTCGGTCTATGTGAATACCGACGGCACCGGCCAGGTCGATGAAGCCAAGCTGGTGAAAGTGCTGCAGGAACTGATGAACCTCAGCCCGCGCGGCATCCGCGAGCATCTGGGTCTTAATCGCCCGATCTATGCCCGCACGGCGGCCTATGGCCACTTCGGGCGCGACCCAGAAGCGGACGGCGGTTTCTCGTGGGAACGCACCGATCTGGTCCCGGCGCTAAAGTCGGCCTTCGGCGCGTAAATGGCAGAAGAGGTCAAGCGCCGCGTCTATGGGCGGCGGTTCGGACGCAAGCTGCGCGACAGTCAGAAGGATCTTCTGGCCGATGTGCTGCCGAAAGTCCGGGTTCCGACGCTAACCCCCGGGACGGCGCTCGATCCTGCCAGCCTTTTTGCGGCCCCGAAGCGCGATTTCTGGCTGGAAATCGGCTTCGGCGGCGGCGAGCATTTGGCGTGGCAAGCGGGGCATCATCCCGATATCGGGATTATCGGCTGCGAACCTTTCTTGAACGGTGTTGTTTCCGCGCTGGGGCATCTGCATCGGCACGCGTTAGAGAATGCCCGCGTGTGGCCGGACGATGCCCGCCCGCTGATGGATGCGCTGCCCGATGCGTGCCTCGGGCGCGCCTTCATCCTATTCCCCGATCCCTGGCCGAAGAAGCGGCATAATAGCCGCCGCTTCGTCCAGAAAGAGAATCTCGATACGCTGGCCCGCCTGCTGCGGCCCGGCGCCGAACTGCGCATGGCCAGCGACGATACCGATTACGTCGCCTGGATGCTGGCAGAGACGACCCCCCATCCGGCTTTTGCATGGCTCGCCGAAGGGCCGACCGATTGGCGGGAGCGGCCGGAGGATTGGCCCGCGACGCGCTATGAAGAAAAGGCCCGCGCTAAGGGGATTAAGCCTAGTTTTCTGCGGTTCCGGCGTCGGGACGCGAATTAGGACTTGCGGCGGAAGCGCAAAAGCGTAATATCCGCCGCACTCCCATAGCGGGTCGGTTGCAAAGCCGAGCCGGTAAAAAAAGGGTGGGCCTCTGGCCCACTTTTTTGTTTTGGGAAAAAGACTTTTCCGACTCTGGCCCAAGGTTTCCGATTTTGGGCTGGCCGAGGCAGGTGAGATGCACGACGAAGACGAAATCGGCCCGGTCCATTCGGGCGTCGCCGCCAAAATCGAAGCGCTGGTTGATCCGGCGATCGAGGCGATGGGCTATGGACTGGTGCGGGTGCAATATACGGGCGGCCAACGCCCGACTCTTCAGATCATGGCCGAACGCCACGACGGCGTTCCCATGTCGGTGGATGATTGCGCCGAGATCAGCCGGGCCGTTTCGGCGCTGCTGGATGTCGAAGACCCGATTTCGGACGCGTATCACCTGGAAGTTAGCTCGCCGGGCATCGACCGGCCGCTGACGCGCAAGGCCGATTTCACCCGCTTTGCCGGGTTCGAAGTGCGGATCGATGCCGACCGGTTGATCGAAGGGCGCAAGCGCTTTCGCGGTCGCCTGTTGGGGATCGCCGAAAACGGCGTGGTGCGCGTGCGCGATGGGGAGACTGAGTTCCAGATTCCCTTCAACGCCATCGCCCGCGCCAAACTGATCCTGACTGACGATTTGATGAAGGCGGGATCGGACGCACTGAAGAACTGACCCCGGACGAGGTTTAACCCGCTCCCCGGGCGGTTTCGCCGGACCAAGGGGCTGCGACAATGACGGACGAATGGAAGCAAGACCGTGTTAACCAGAATCGAACTGCTGCAAGTCGCTGATACTGTCGCCCGCGAAAAGGGCATCGACCGCGAAGAAGTTCTGGTGGCGATGGAACAGGCCATTCAGAAGGCGGGCCGGTCGAAGTACGGGATCGAACACGACATCCGCGCCGAAATCGACCGTGGATCGGGCGAAATCCGCCTGCGCCGTTTCCGGGAAGTTGTTGAAACCGTCGAGAATGAAGCGACGCAGATCAGCCTTGTGGAAGCCCAGGACCGCAACCCGGACGCTGAAATTGGCGACTTTCTGACCGAACCGCTGCCGCCCATCGAATTTGGCCGCATTGCCGCCCAGACCGCGAAGCAGGTGATCGTGCAGCGCGTGCGCGACGCCGAACGCGACCGGCAATTCAAGGAATTCAAGGACCGCGTTGGCGAAATCATCAATGGTGTGGTGAAGCGCGTCGAGTTCGGCAATGTCACGGTCGATCTGGGCCGGGCCGAATCGATCCTGCGCCGCGACGAGCTGCTGCCGCGCGAAACCTTTCGTCCCGGCGACCGTGTGCGCGCCTATATCTATGACGTGCGCCGCGAACAGCGGGGGCCGCAGATCTTCTTGTCGCGCACCCATCCGCAGTTCATGGCGAAACTGTTCAGCCAGGAAGTGCCGGAAGTCTACGACGGGATTATCGAAATCCGTGCCGTCGCCCGCGATCCGGGCAGCCGCGCCAAGATCGGTGTGCATTCGAATGATGCCAGCATCGATCCGGTTGGCGCCTGCGTCGGGATGCGCGGTAGCCGCGTACAGGCCGTTGTCGGCGAATTGCAGGGCGAAAAGATCGATATTATTCCTTGGTCGCCCGATCCTGCGACCTTCGTCGTCAATGCGCTGGCCCCAGCGGAAGTCGCCAAGGTCGTACTGGACGAAGAAGCCCATCGTATCGATGTGATCGTGCCGGACGATCAACTGTCGCTGGCCATTGGTCGCCGCGGTCAGAACGTCCGTCTCGCCTCTCAGCTTACCGGCTGGGATATCGACATTATGACGGAAAAGCAGGATTCGGAACGCCGTCAGGAAGATATCCGCGCCCGCTCGCAGCTCTTCATCGAAGCGCTGGATGTCGATGAACTCATCGCCCACCTGCTGGTTGGCGAAGGCTTTAGCACGCTCGAGGAAATTGTCGGGGTGCCGACCGAAGAACTCGCCGCGATTGAAGGCTTCGATGATGATATCGCCGAAGAACTTCAAGCCCGCGCCGCCGCCTATATCGAACAGCGCGATGCCGCCTTCGAAGAACAGCGCAAGACCTTGGGCGTTGCCGATGACGTGGCGGCCCTGCCGGGCATCACGCCGGGCCTGCTGGTGAAGCTGGGCGAAAAGGGTCTGAAAACCCTCGACGATGTGGCCGATCTTGCGTCCGACGAACTGCTCGAAATCGCGGGCAGCGATGCCGGGCTGGATGAGGCGCAGGCGAACGACATTATTATGGCGGCCCGCGCCCATTGGTTCGCGGACGAAGGGTCGGAGGCCTAAGACACGTGGCGCCGGAAGAGGTTCTTGGGGAAGCCGACGACGCTTTCCCCGACCACGGTCCGGCGCGGCGCTGCGTTGCCACGTTTGCGGTGCTGCCAAAGGCAGAATTGCTGCGCTGTGTGGTGGCGCCGGATGGAAGTTTGGTTCCCGATCTCGACGGTAAGCTGCCGGGGCGGGGGTTGTATGTAACGCCCGACCGGGCGGCGATTGAAACGGCGCTGAAGAAGCGTGCGTTCGCTAAGGCGGCCAAGCGTTCCGTGCAGGTGCCGGATGACTGGGCCGACCGCTTGGCGGGCTTGATTGCTGTCCGGTGCGGTAGTTTATTGGGCCTCGCGCGTCGGGCCGGTCAGGCGGTCATCGGCTATGATCAAGCGGAAAGCTGGATCAGGGCCGGGCGGGCTGCGCTGCTGGTGCAGGCGTGTGATGCGGCCGCCGGGGGGCGGTCGAAACTTTCTTCCCTGTTTGCCGCCGCACGCGCGCAGTCAGGGCGGCCGTCCCGGCCGGAGAACCCGGGGCGGGAATGGTCCTTGCTGACGGCGGCGGAATTGGCCGCGCCGTTCGGTCGGGATCATCTGGTGCATGTCGCACTCTCCTCGGGGGGATTAGCGCTGCGCCTTGATGCGGAATTTGCGCGGCTTTCTCGGTTGCGCGCGGATGGGTAAGAGCAGGAAGTCGCAAGAGCATGACGAACGAGAACGAGCAGAACGGTAAGAAACCCCTGACGTTGAGCAGGGGGAAGCTCGAGCTCAAGAAGCCGGTCGAAACCCAGCAGGTGCGTCAGAGCTTCTCGCACGGGCGGTCGAAAACGGTGCAGGTCGAGGTGAAGAAGAAGCGGGTGCATAGCGATGCCCCCGAGGCTGCCGCCGCGCCCGCCGCTGCTGCCCCCGCCCCGGCTGCGGTCGCCGCCGCCCTATCGGCAACCCCGCCTGCGCCCGCGCCGCTGAAGCCGGTTGTGCCGCCGGTTGCCGTCGAAGCGCCGAAGCCCGCGCCGGTCGTGGTCGAAGCGCCCACGCCTGTTGCGCCGGAACCGGCTCCAGTCCCGGTGCCGACCCCCGCGGTCGAAGCGCCGAAGGTCGAGGTGCCGCCGGTCACGGTTCAGGCCGGTCCGGCAACGGGGACGGTTCCCCTGGGGACGGCCTCGCGCCCGGCGGCTACGGCGGCGGCTGCCGCTGCGGCCCCAGCCCCGGTTGTCGCCCCGGTCGCCGCGCCTGCGGCGCGCCCGACCCCGGTGCCGCCGGCCTCGGTCGCCCCGGATCGCATGGGCAATCGCGGCGGTCGCGTCGTAACGCCGCCGCAGAAGGTGGCACCGCCGCCGCAGCAACGCCCGGCAGCCGGTGGATCGAACAATAATCAAGGCAATCGCCGTCCGCAGGCCCTGCGCACGCTGACCGAGGAAGAACGCGCCCATCGGTTGCGCGTGCTTCAGGAAGCGCAGAAGCGCGCCGAGGAAGACGCGAAGCGCGCCGCTGAGGAAGCCGTGCGCCGCGCCGCCGAGGAAGTTGAGCGCCAGAAGCGCGAGGCCGAAGAAGCGGTCATCCGCGCTGCCGAAGAAGAGGTGCGCAAAAAGCGCGAGGCCGAAGAGGCTGTCGTGCGCGCCGAACAGGACGCCCGCCGCAAGGTGGAACAGGAAGAAGCCGCCCGCCGGGCCGCCGCCAATCCGGCGCCGGGTGGGGTGGTGCGCGAAGGGGCGGTGAACCGCGTCGCGATTCCGACGACGATCCCGACCGGCGCGCGCACCGATGATGACGAGGATGGCGCTAGCCGCAACCGCCGGAGTGGCGGGGGCGGGGCAGCACCGGGCGGGGCGAAGCGCCCGGCCCCGGCAGCGCCGCGCCGTGGGGCGGGCGATGATCGCCGCCGCGGTGGGAAGATCACCGTCAATCAAGCCCTCGACTCCGGTGATCAAAGCCGCATGCGGTCGATGGCGTCGATGCGCCGTGCCCGTGAAAAAGAGCGGCTCCGCATGTTGCAGCGCCAACAGGATAAGGTGCTGCGCGAAGTGATTATTCCCGATGCGATTACGGTTCAGGAACTGGCATCCCGCATGGCCGAACGCGGCGGCGAGGTGATCAAGGCCCTGATGCGTATGGGCGTGATGGCGACGATCAACCAGACCATCGACGGCGATACGGCCGAACTGATCGTGCAGGAATTCGGCCATACGCCGAAGCGCGCTTCGGACAGCGACGTCGAAATCGGTCTGCGCGGCGAAGAGGATCGGGCGGAAGAATTGCTGCCACGTGCCCCGGTCGTCACCGTCATGGGTCACGTCGATCACGGCAAAACCTCGCTGCTCGATGCGCTGCGCTCCACCGATGTGGCGGGCCGCGAAGCGGGCGGGATCACGCAGCATATCGGCGCCTACCAGGTGAAGCTGGAAAGCGGTGCGCAGATCACCTTCATCGATACGCCGGGCCACGAAGCTTTCACCGAAATGCGGGCGCGCGGCGCCAATGTCACCGACATTGTCGTGTTGGTGGTCGCGGCGGATGACGGCATCATGCCGCAGACCGTCGAAGCCATCCAGCACGCCAAGGCGGCGAATGTGCCGATCGTTGTGGCGATCAATAAGATCGATAAGCCCGCTGCCAATGTGGCGAAGGTGCATAACGAGCTGTTGGCGCATGAGTTGGTTGTCGAAGCGCTGGGTGGTGATGTTATCGCCATCGAAGTGTCGGCCAAGGCGCGCACCAATCTCGATAAGCTCGAAGAAGCCATCCTGCTCCAGGCCGAAATCCTGGAATTGACGGCAAACCCGAACCGCCCGGCGGAAGGCATCATCGTCGAAGCCAAGCTGGATCGCGGTCGGGGCTCGGTGGCCACCTGCTTGATCCAGCGCGGCACGCTGCGCGTCGGCGATATCTTCGTCGCCGGGTCGGAATGGGGCCGCGTCCGCGCTCTCGTCAACGACAAGGGCGAACAGGTCCGCGAAGCCGGGCCGTCGGTGCCGGTCGAAGTTCTGGGTCTGCAAGGCACGCCGATGGCGGGCGACGAAATGGTCGTGGTCGATTCGGAAGCCCGCGCCCGTGATGTTGTGCAGTACCGCCAGCAGCGCCGCCGCGATGCGGAAGCCAAGCGCGGTGTGCGCGGCACGGTCGAACAGATGCTGTCGCAGATTGCCGCTGGCGAAGCCAAGGAACTGCCGCTGGTCATCAAGTCGGACGTGCAAGGCTCGCTGGAAGCGATCATCGCTTCGATCAGCCGCCTGTCCACCGACGAAGTGGCGACGCGCATTCTGTCGTCGGGCGTCGGCGCGATTTCGGAAAGCGATGTGACGCTGGCCCGGGCTTCCGGCGCCATGATCATCGCCTTCAACGTCCGCGCCAATGCCCAGGCCCGCGAAATGGCCCGCCGCGATGGGGTGGATATCCGCTATTATTCGATCATCTACAATGTGGTCGATGACGTGAAGGCGGCCCTGTCGGGCATGCTGGCGCCGGAAATGCGCGAAAACTTCCTGGGCTATGCCGAAATCCGCGAGGTGTTCAACACCTCCAAGGTTGGCAATGTCGCGGGCTGTATGGTCACCGAAGGTCTGGTCAAGCGCGGCAACAAGGTTCGCCTGCTGCGCGACAATGTGGTGATCCACGAAGGCACGCTGAAGACGCTGCGTCGCTTCAAGGACGAAGTGAAGGAAGTGAAGTCCGGCTTCGAATGCGGTATGGCCTTCGAAAACTACAACGACATCAAAGTGGGCGACGTGATCGAATGTTTCGAGATCGTCGAAGAAGCCCGCTCGCTGTAATCCGCAGTTTACAGCACTGCATCAAGGGGAGGCGAAAGCCTCCCCTTTTTTCATGGGTTGCATATGAAAGCGGCAATTTGATCCGTATCGCCGGAAATATCTAAAAATTAGCAAAAATAAACTTGAAAAATTGCTTCTCGAAAGTTTGACTATCTGGTCAAAAACTGGGAGACGCTTTTGCATGGCTTAGCGCCGGAGGAGTTGGCGCGACCATTGCATCGCATCGCAGTCGGGACGTTTTCCGACTGTCACGGGGCGACAGTTTCCTCGGACCACCCGGCAAGAGGAGCAAGGCGATGAAAATTGGGCAGAAGGTCGTCGGCGTCGTTATTTTTCTATGCATTCTTATCGGCGGCATGGTTGCGCTTGCGGTCGCGACGCTGCGCGATGCTACCGACCGGTTCGAAATTGTCTCGCAGGCAACGCAGCAGGTCTATTCGGCGGGCCGGGCGACCTCGCATCTTCTGTCCTTTGCGCGCACGGTCGAATATATGCCGCTCGATATTAATAGCGGCGACCGGGCGGCCATCGAAGCGGCGGCGACCGACGAATTGGGGCGCCTGCGCGAACGGTTGGAACAGCTCGAACGTAACGGCGCGGGCGACGAGGATTTGACCACCGTGAAAGAGTTTCGCGAACGCTTGGCAGGTTATGAGCAAGCCTACCTAGCCATCGTTACGCTAACGAAGGACGGGGCTGCCGAGGGCCGCACCAAAGCGCAGGAGGATGTGTTGGCGCAGCGGCGCACCGTGGCGGCCCTGCGACGCAAGCTGATTGAGATCGAAGATCGCAACAGCAAGATCGTCAATGCCTCGAAAAGCGATTTCCGCTTGTCTGCCGATCAGTCGGATAAAGCGTTGAAGGGCTTCGGAATTGCGGGGATCGTTCTAGGCCTGCTGGGGTCGCTGCTGGTTGCCCGGCGCGGCATTACCGGCCCGTTGGCCCGGATTACCGAAGCGATGGGCCGGGTAGCGAATGGCGATTTGGCGCTAGAAGTGCCGGGCCGCACGCGGCGGGACGAGCTTGGGCGGCTGGCTGAAGCGTTGGATCGGTTCAAGGCCCAGGCGGAAGCCAATCTGCGCCTTGAAGCCGAACGCCGGGCGGCAGAACAAGCGGCTGCCGAAGCCAAGCGCGAAGCAATGCTAACCCTGGCGCAGCAGTTTGAAACCAGCATCGGCGCATTGGTGACTGAAACGCTCGAAGCCTCCGAAGGCTTGGGGCAACGGGCGCAGATTCTGTCGGTCACGGCGGAAGCGGCGGCGCGGCAGGCCTCCGAAGCGGCCTCGGCTGCCGACCAGACCACCAGCAATGTGCAGACAGTTGCCAGCGCGACCGAAGAGCTGAGTTCGTCGATTTCCGAAATCACCCGTCAGGCGGGCCAGTCGGTCGAATTGGCGGAAGAAGGGGTAGAAGCCGCAACGGCGACCAGTTCCACCATCGGGATTCTGGCCGAAAACACGCAGCGGATCGGGAATGTGGTGCGGCTGATCCAGGAGATCGCCGAACAGACCAATCTTCTTGCGCTGAATGCCACTATCGAGGCGGCACGGGCGGGCGATGCCGGGCGCGGGTTTGCCGTGGTTGCGGGCGAGGTTAAGAATCTGGCCAGTCAAACGGCGCGGGCGACGGCGGAAATCCAAGCGCAGATCGCCGCAATCCAGGCCGAAACCGGCTCGGCGGTCGCGATGGTCACGCGGATTTCCGATGTCATCCGCCGCATGAACGATCTCAGTACCTCGGTGGCGGCGGCCGTTGGTCAGCAGGGGGCGGCCACTGGTGAGATCGCACGCAATGTGCAGGAGGCAGCAGCGGGGACCGACGTGGTCACCGCAAACGTCAATCGCATGCATGGGGCGGCCAATGATACCGGCTCGGCGGCCTTAGCGGTCAATTCGGCAGCAGAAGGGCTGAACCGCACGGCTTCTGACCTGAATGCCGCCGTTGCGGCCTTCTTATCCTCCATTCGGGCGGCGTAACACGCGGGGGCGGGATCGTCGTGCTTCATTACAACGGCCCCACCAGGGGCCGTTTTTTATTGGTTGGGAAATGGGCATCGCTACGAGATTCGAAATAAATTAAGTGTATGAAATTAAAAGAAAAAACATGATTTTCAAAAAACTTATCTATACAAAATGCACAGTTTTCCGATAGTTCGAGCCGATTTTTATATGGTGATTTTGTGTGTGTAAAAAAATAGTCACAGAAAACAGATATAAAAAACCGACGTCTCCAAAAAAATAGAAATGATCCTTCGTGCGGAAAGGTGTTTCGTATCAATATATTACTTTAAACAGAAAAATTATGGAAATTTTAAGCGAATTCCGCCTAGCGTCGAGGCTGAAGAGGGCGCTCTACCATCGTATTCGTCCGAGAAGGAATCATCGGCCATGAAGATCGGTCACAAAATCCTGTGCCTTGTTGTGTTTCTCTGCCTCTTGGTCGCCGGGATGGTCGGTCTGTCGCGCTATATTTCGCACGAAGGCCGGACGTTGTTTGAAACGGAAACGGCGGCGGTGGAGCAGTTGCACGCGGCGGGTCGGGCGACGGCTAATCTTCTGTCCTTTGTTCGGGCCGTGGAATTCATGCCGCTCGACCTCATCTCCTCTGACCGCAAGGCCATCGAAGCCACGGCGGCGGATGAGTTGCGGCGCTTGCGCGTCCGGCTCGATCAATTGGAAAAAGGCGCGGCAGTCCAAGCCGACCGCACCGATGTTGCAACCTTTCGCACCCAGTTGGCCGACTATGAAAAAACCTACCTAGCCATTCAGGCGATGACCCACGATGGCGCCGCCGCAGGCCGGGCGAAGGCGGAGGCCGAGGCTTTTGCCCAAATGAAAGCGATTGAGGGGTTGCGCCAAATCCTGCGCAATATCGAACAGCGCAGTTCCGACCGGGTTGTCGAAGCGGCGAAGGATTTTCGTGAACATGCTGATGGGTCCGACCGCAATGGTCTGATCTTGGGCGGCCTGGGAATCCTGCTGGGGTTGGGCGGTTCGCTGCTCGTCGCACGGCGCGGAATTACCGGCCCGCTCGACCGGATTACGGCGGCGATGGGCAAGGTCGCGGCGGGGGACATCGAGACCGCCGTGCCGGGGGTCGGGCGACGGGATGAACTGGGGCGTCTCGCGGGCGCACTGGAGCAGTTTAAGCAGCAAGCCGCCGCGAATCGCCAATTGGAAGCCGACCGCCAAGATGCCGACCGCCGGGCGGCTGCCGATAAGCGCGCGGCAATGCTCGATCTCGCCAGCCAGTTCGAAGCCAGTATCGGTGGCCTTGTCCAGGCGACGCTGGCGGCGGCGTCGGGCCTTGGCGAACGGGCGGCGGCTTTGCAGGTTACGGCGTCGCGCACGCTTGGCCAGGCTTCGGCGGCGGCCTCGGCAGCAGGGCAGACGGCAGGCAATGTGCAAACCGTTGCCTCGGCGACCGAGGAGCTGACGAGTTCCATTCAGGAAATCACCCGGCAGACCAGCCTGTCCGTTACCATCGCGGGCGAGGGAGAAACGGCGGCGGCGGCGACCACGGCCACCATCGGCGATTTGGCGCAGGCGACGGCGCAGATTGGCGATGTCGTGCGGCTGATCACCGAGATCGCGTCTCAGACCAATCTCTTGGCGCTCAATGCCACCATCGAGGCGGCCCGGGCAGGGGAAGCCGGGAAAGGCTTTGCTGTGGTCGCGTCGGAAGTCAAAAGGCTCGCCAATCAGACCGCGCGGGCGACGGAGGAAATCCAGGGCCAGATCGCCGCGATCCAGGCACAGACCGATGCGGCGGTTAGCCGGGTCGATGCGGTGGGGACGGTGATCCGCCGGATGAGCGAGCTGAGCACGACCGTTGCCGCCGCCGTCGGCCAGCAGGGCGCGGCGACGGGGGAAATCGCCCGCAATGTTCAGGAAGCCGCTCAGGGGACCGATGTGGTCAGCGGTTCGGTGGAAACCATGCAAGCGACCGCTGCGGAAACCGGCGCGGCGGCCGATGCGGTGAGCACGGCGGCAGCCGGTTTGACCCAGACGGCCGAGGGGCTGCATCGCGCCGTGGCGGCGTTCCTGGGAACTCTACGGGCTGCCTGATGAGGAAAAGATCAGTCCTGTGAAAGCCTTAGTCGCCGGTGTTAATTTTTTCACCGGCGACGCCGCTTTTCCCACTCTGCGCGCTAGCTCTGTCATACTTCTTGTGATACAGAAGCTTCATCACGTAGGAGGCTGACATGTCTATTGCTTTTAATGAAAGCTACTATCTGCAGAATAACCCGGACGTGCTTAAAGCGATCTCGCTGCAGCAGATCGGTAGCGCGCTGGAACACTTCCAGAAATACGGTGGCCGCGAGCTGCGGAACCCGAATGCGGTTTTCGACTCGAAATATTACGCCGAGCGCAACCCCGATGTGCTGAGCGCGGTTAATAAGGGCGCTTTCAACAGCGTTTATGATCATTTCGCCCAATATGGGGTGTATGAAGGCCGCATCCCGAATGCCAGCCTCGAAACCTTCAACGCTTCCTCTTATCTCGCCGCTAATCCCGATGTGAATGCCGCCTTGACGTCAGGGGCGGTCAAGAATGCGCTTCAGCATTACGTTATGTATGGGATCGACGAAGGCCGCGTCTCGACCACCTCGGGCACGACCTTTACCCTGACGGCGGCGACGGTGAACCTGAACAATAGCACCTCGAACGTCGGCACCGATAAGGCCGGAACGAAGACCTATCTATCGGTGAATGCCGACAAGATCGAAGCGGGCACCTTCCTGTCGTCGGCGGTCATTATTTCCGATGGTTCGACCAGCGATAACGATATCCTGAACGGGTTCGTGAATTCCAATATCGGCGCGCCGGTCTTGCAGAATATCGAAACTCTGAACCTGCAGGCGTTCGGCGGCACCATGTCGTTCGGCGCGGTCAGCGGCGCCAAGACCATTACGATTTCCGGTACCAGCTTTACCGCGACGGGGCTGCAAGGCGGCTCGCTCGATCCGACCGCGCTGCTAGTGGCCGCGCCCAGCTACACGCTGAACGGCGTGACCGGCGCGCAGGTCTATACGCTGCAGAACGATGGGCTGGCGTCGAACGTGCTGACGCTGCGCCTGCAAAACCTCACCACCGGCTCCAGCATCGCCTATGGCAATGCCACCGGGCTCGAAGTGCTCGAACTGTCCACCACGGGCGCCAATGCCACCACCCTGGGTGCGCTGAACACGGCGGCGGCGACGGTGAATATTCTTGGCACCGGCTCGCTGACCCTGACCGATACGGCCAATGGCGCCGTTGGGCACCGGATCAACGCTTCCACCTACAGCGGCACGCTGGCCTATGTCGACGGCGGGGTTTCCCATTCGGTGACCGGTAGCGCTGGCGCCGATACCTTTACCTTCACCGGGGCGGGTACGCTGACGGCGGCGGATACGATTGATGGTGGTGCCGGGACGGACGCGCTGACCACGACCAATTGGTCGGGCACCAACGATCTCGACAATGTGACCAACGTCGAAACCATCACCCTGAATGGCGCCAACGTTAGCTTCAATTATGTTGCGAAAGACGCGCTGGTGACGGCGGGCACCGTTCTGACGGTCAATGCCTCCGGCTCCACCGGCACCTCGACCCTGACCTGGAATGGCTCGGCGGAAACCAACGGCTCGGTGAATGTCACTGGCACTGCGAACAACGACTCGCTGCTCGGCGGGATCGGCAGCGATACGCTCACCGGCGGCGCTGGGGCGGATACGCTGGAAGGCGGGCTGGGGGTCGATTCGATTACCGTGGGCAGCACGGGCGATGCGTTCGGCGATCGCGTGATCCTTAACAACATCACCCTCGAAACCAACCGCGACGTGATCGCAGGGTTTACCGCAGGCGTGTCGCCGGTCGGTGATGTGGCCGTCATCTCCTCGCTGCTGACGACGGTCGGCACGGCGGCGGGGCTGAATGCGGTTGTGGGCGCCGATAGTTCGGTTGCCGGGACGGGCGGCGGCGCCTATGTGATCGGCGCAGTGACCTCGGCGAACAGCGACATCATCGCGCTGCAATCGGGTACCACGCTGACCAGCGGCGCGATGGGCGGCGATCTGTCGGCTTCGATCAATGGCACCGAACTGCTGAAGGCGCTGACCAACGGTGGCGCGGCAGATAGCTATACGCAGATCACGGCGGCAGGCGCGGGGCATTCGACCTATCTGCTGGCCTATCAGAATGGCAACGCTTACCTCTACCTCGCCTCCGACGCGGCGGCGGCAGGCGGTAATAATGATGGTGCGTGGCAGGCGGCGGAAATCCATCTGATCGGCACCTTCACCGGCATTACGGCGAATGCGTTGATCAACAGCAACTTCGTTCTCGCCTAAACGCGACGCACTTTCTACGGATCTGGACCGCCTTCCCGCCTGTCGGGAAGGCGGTCTTGCTTTTAGGCGCCGCGTTTGTTCGAGAACAGGCCTTGCGGCAGGTGGGCGTATCGCCACCTGCCGCAAGAGGGGTTCGGCTTATGAGTGTTCAATCGCCTTCACGATTTCTTCGGTCACTTTCTTCGCGTCGCCGAAGAGCATCATCGTATTATCGCGGAAGAACAATTCGTTCTCCACGCCCGCATAGCCCGACGCCATCGACCGTTTGATGAAGAGAACGGTTTTGGCCTTCTCCACATCCAAAATCGGCATGCCGTAGATCGGGCTGGCCGGATCGGTTTTCGCGGCGGGGTTGGTCACGTCGTTAGCGCCGATAACGAAGGCTACATCGGTCGCGCCGAAATCGCGGTTGATTTCTTCAAGCTCCAACACGTCTTCATACGGCACATTGGCTTCGGCCAGCAGCACGTTCATGTGCCCCGGCATGCGGCCCGCGACCGGGTGGATGGCGTAGCGCACCTGCACGCCTTCCTTCTTCAGCATATCGGCCATTTCGCGCAGGGCGTGCTGCGCTTGGGCGACCGCCATACCATAGCCCGGCACGATGATAACGCTTTGGGCGTTCTTCATAATGAAGGCCGCATCATCCGCCGACCCAGCTTTCACCGGCTTATCGCTGCCACCCTTGCCGCCCGCCGCAGGCGCGCTGCCGCCGTCGGTGCCGAAACCGCCGAGGATGACGTTGAAGATCGACCGGTTCATCCCCTTACACATGATGTAGGAGAGGATGGCACCGGAAGAGCCGACGAGCGCCCCGGTGATGATCAGCAGATTATTGTGCAGGGTGAAGCCGATACCCGACGCTGCCCAGCCGGAATAGCTGTTCAGCATCGAAATCACCACCGGCATATCCGCCCCGCCGATCGGCAGGATCAGCAGGAAGCCGAGCGCCAGCGAGACGAGGCAGAGCAGGATAAAGGCCGCCCAGCTTTGATCGACGCAGAACCAAACCGTCAGCAGCACGATGGCGACGCCGAGGGCGGCATTCAGCAAATGCTGACCGGGGAAGACCAACGGCTTGCCGGAAATCAGCGCTTGCAGCTTGCCGAAGGCGATGATCGACCCGGTGAAGGTAACGGCGCCGATAGCAAGGCCCACCGCCATTTCGATGCGGCTGATCAGTTTGATGCCACCGGCGTCGGTAATGCCATAGCCGTCCGGTGCCGCGAACGCCGCGAAGGCGACGAAGACGGCGGCAAGACCGACGAGACTATGGAAGGCCGCCACTAACTGCGGCAGGGCCGTCATTTCGATGCGCCAGGCGATGAAACTACCGACCGCGCCGCCGATCAGAATGCCGACGATGATCAGCCAATAGCTCAGCACATGCGGCCCGGCCAGGGTGGTGAGAATGGCAATCGCCATCCCCAGAATACCAAAAAGATTACCCTGGCGGGCGGTCTGCGGGCTGGACAGCCCGCGCAGCGACAGCACGAACAGGACCGAAGCGGCGAGATAGAGCAGCGCCGAGAGGTTTTCAGACATGGTCCCGGCCCCCTATTTCGTCTTTTTCTTGAACATCGACAGCATGCGATGCGTGACGATGAAGCCGCCGAAGATGTTGATGCTGGCCAGGATCACGGCCAAAAAGCCCATGATTTTGGCAAAGCTCACATCGGCTGGCCCGGCGGCGATCAGCGCGCCGACGATGATGACGGAGGAAATGGCGTTGGTCACACCCATCAACGGCGAGTGCAGCGCCGGGGTGACTTTCCACACCACATAGTAGCCGACGAAACAGGCGAGGATGAAAACGGTCAGGCCGAAAATGGCCGGATCGACCCCACCGTGGGCGGCGGCAGTGGCCGCGACAGTTTTGGCGTTAAGGGCGAGGGCTTGTAGCTCGCCCGCCAGGGTTTGGGCCTGGTCGGCCAGCCCGGTGGCAGAGCGTTGGAATTCTTCAGGCGACATGGCGC
This sequence comes from Elstera cyanobacteriorum, assembly GCF_002251735.1. Lineage (NCBI taxonomy): Bacteria > Pseudomonadati > Pseudomonadota > Alphaproteobacteria > Rhodospirillales > Rhodospirillaceae > Elstera > Elstera cyanobacteriorum. The sequence goes on from NZ_NOXS01000033.1 coordinate 379,333, forward strand.
ACCTCAGGCTGCGGGCTTCACGAGCGACGGATGAACCAGCGCGCCGCCCTTGGCGATCAGGCTGGCTTTTACGATTTCATCCTCTTCATTCAGAACGAGGGCTTTCGTTTCCTTGTCGATCAGCGGGGTAACATAGGCCAGCAGATTGCGGGCATAGAGCGCGCTGGCGTCGGTGGCGATCAGGCTGGGCATATTGGCGTGACCGATGATCGACACGCTGTGCTTCACCACCGTCTGGGCGTATTCCGACAGGTCGCAATTGCCGCCCTGTTCGACGGCGAGATCGACGATGACGGAGCCGGGCTTCATGCTGGCCACCATCTCCGCCGTTACCAGCGTCGGCGCCTTGCGGCCCGGGATCAGCGCGGTGCAGATGACGATATCCTGCTTCTTGATCGTCTCGGCGATCAAGGCCGCCTGCTTTTCCTTATAGGCCGCGCTCATTTCCTTGGCGTAGCCGCCTGCGGTTTGGGCCTGCTGAAACTCCTCGTCAATGACCGCGACGAAGGTGGCGCCCAGGCTTTCCACCTGTTCTTTGGTCGCCGGGCGCACGTCGGTCGCCGACACCACCCCGCCCAAGCGGCGGGCGGTGGCAATCGCCTGAAGCCCGGCAACCCCGGCGCCCATCACCAGCACTTTGGCGGGCGGTACGGTTCCGGCGGCGGTCATCATCATCGGAAAACCGTGGGCATAGACGGAGGCCGCCTCGATCACCGCCTTATAGCCCGCCAGATTGGCCTGGGACGACAGCACGTCCATCACCTGGGCGCGGGTGATGCGGGGAACAAACTCCATCGCCACGGCGTTAACGCCAGTGGCGGCCAAGGCTTCCGCCTGCCCGCCATAGGGATCGAGCAGCCCGAGCACTGTCTGCCCTGGCTTCAGCAGCGCCAATTCGTCCACCTCGCCCTCGCCAGGGGCGAGCGGGCGGCGGACCTTCAGAACCAGATCGGCCCCCGCCAGCGCCGTTGCCGCATCAGCGGCTACCGTAGCGCCCGCTGCCGCATAGGCATCGTCCAGGAAGAAAGCCCCATCGCCCGCGCCGGTTTCCACCGTCACGCTGGCGCCGAGGCCGATGAATTTTTTGACCGTCTCCGGTGTGGCGGCGACGCGCCGTTCGAAAGGCCGGCGTTCTTTGAGTACTGCGATTTTCATGCTCGCACGCCCTTGTTTCCTCTCCTGCAAGCCCCGTTCGGATGCCCTCATCCGGCGCGTTTTGCTTGCAAAAACCAAAGGGCCGAGGCCGTCCCCGTCAAAGCTGACGTAAAGGGAAGGTGGCCGAAGCCCCTGCGTCCTGTTGACGCATTGGAGAGGATGCCGGGTTCACTTCGCGCGCGCAATAAATTTTCAGAAACGCGATTTTTTTTAAGCGAAATGAAACGTTTGAGACATGATTGAAGCGATGGGGCTATGGGGATTAGGCTAAGCGCGATCAACGCTGCCCCGTTCTGAGGGAACCGAATGACCGACGCTATCGTGCCCGAGCGCGCGCCCCCCGCTATGGTCGAACGGTTGACCCAGCCGATTATTCTCGAACAATTTTTGGCGGGACTGACGGCGCGTTCCGATCCGGCGGACCGGTCAGCGGTGTTGAAACGCGCCAGTCTTTTACGCGGGCTTGGCCGATGGGCGGAGGCCTTGGCGCTCTATCGCGCGCTTCTTGATCGCGATCCCACGGATCGGCTGGCGCACGCTGCCGTGGCGATCTTTGACGGGGCGCCTGTCCGTCCCCATGCCGATGGGCCGACCCCCTTCGTTCAAATCCAAAACGCCCTGCCGCCCGCCCAGCAAGAGCGGCTTTGGCACACCCTGCGGGCCGAGATGGCGCGGCTGGTCCCGGCAACGGTGGGGACGGGCTATGCGGCGCTGCGGGAAGACCCAACCATCAGGATTGCCCGGCGCCTGCATCGACCGGCTGAAGTCAGCGCGTGGTTTTTGCCGTGGTTGGAGGAGGTGATCGTGCGCGAGGCGGTTTTGCCTCGGCTCGGCCTTGCGCCCTTTGCGGTGGGGACGCGCGAGCTTCAGGTGACGGGGCACGGCGACGGCGGGTATTTTCAGATCCACCGGGATACGGCTTCTAACCCGGCGGCCCCCGCTTGGGGCCGATACCTGACCTTCATCTATTATTTTCATCAGGTGCCGCGCCTCTTCACAGGGGGCGATCTTTTGCTATTTGACCCGCCCAGTGCCGGGCAGTTTGATTTCACCCGTATTGCCCCCCTGCATAATTCGTTGATTTTCTTTCAATCCCATCATTTCCATACGGTCACGCGCGTTCAGTGCCCGTCGGACAATCTGTTGCAGGGGCGCTGGACCGTGAACGGGTGGTTGCACCGCGCCGAGACCCCTTGACGCCCGGGTGCGGTCAGGATTTGAAAGAAGAATGAGTAATCCATCCCCCCTGCTGGCCCCCGACGAACCACCGCCCGTTACCGTGCTGAACGACGGCGGGCGCGCGCCGATTCTCTTTCTCTGTGATCATGCCAGCCCGCGGGTTCCGCGCGCGCTCGATCGGGCAGACGCGGGGGGCTTTGGGGTATCGGCAGCGGATATGCAGCGCCATATCGCCTACGACATCGGGGCGGCGGCGGTGACGCGGATTTTATCGGAGAAATTCGACGCCCCGGCGGTGCTATCGGGCTATTCGCGGCTGGTGCTTGATCTTAACCGGGCGCTCGACGACGCGACCTCTATCCCGCCGGTCAGCGATGGCACCAAGGTGCCCGCCAATCAGCATTTATCGGCGGCGGCGCGGGCGCAGCGGGTGGAGGCCCTGTATCACCCTTATCATAACCGCATTGTTGCGATGCTGGAGGGGATGCAGGCGCGCGGCATCGCCCCGGCGGTGATTTCCGTCCATTCTTGCACCCCTGTCTTGGCCGGGTTCAAACGCCCCTGGCATATTGGGGTGCTGTGGAACCAGGATGGGCGCGTGGCCCTGCCGCTGATGCGGGCGCTCGAGGCGGAGGGCGATCTGACGGTGGGCGACAATCAGCCCTATTCGGGCCGCGACCACGACAGCCACACCATCCACCGCCATGCCGAAATGCGCGGCCTGCCGCATGTCCTGCTGGAAATCCGCCAGGATCTGATTGCCGACGACAAGGGCGTCGCCGCCTGGGCCGACCGGCTGTACCGGGTGATGCGTCCGATTTTGCTGGGAGGCCAACCGTGACCGAACCCGCCTTCACCTTGGGGATCGAGGAAGAATATTTCCTGGTCGATCGGCAAACACGCGATATTGCGGTGGCGCCGCCCGCCGCGCTAATGACCGAATGTAAGGCCGCCCTGGCCGATCAGGTCAGCCCGGAGTTTCTGAAAGCGCAGATCGAGGTTGGCACCAAGGTCCGGTCGACCTTGGCCGACGCCCGCGCCGATCTCGCGCAACTGCGCCGCACGGTGGCGGAGGTGGCGGGGCGCTTCGGTCTGGCGCCAATTGCCGCCGCGACGCACCCCTTCACCGATTGGGGCCGCACCGAACATACCGACGCTGAACGCTATACGCTGCTGGCGCGCGACCTTCAGATGGTCGGGCGGCGGCTGGTGATTTGCGGCATGCACGTCCATGTCGGGATCGAGGACGAAGAGCTCCGCATCGATCTGATGAACCAGATCAGCTATTTCCTACCGCATCTTTTGGCGTTGTCCACCTCCTCCCCCTTTTGGCGGGGGGATGATACCGGGCTTAAATCTTTCCGCCTGTCGGTGTTCAATGGTTTGCCGCGCACAGGGCTGCCGGAGGTCTTCGATTCCTGGGGCGAATATCAGCGCCAGGTGCGCGGCCTCGTGAATACTGGGCTGATCGACGATGCAACGCGCCTGTGGTGGGACGTCCGCCCCTCCGCCCGTTTCCCGACGTTGGAAATGCGCATCACCGATATTTGCACCCGGCTGGATGATACGATTGCCATCGCCGCGCTCTACCGCTGCCTGCTGCGCATGCTGTGGCGGTTGCGGCGGTCGAACCAGCGCTGGCGGCTGTATGCGCGCATGCTGATTTCGGAAAACCGCTGGCGGGCGCAGCGCTATGGCATTGATGAAGGGCTGGCCGATTTCGGCCAGGGCCGCGTTGTACCCTTTGCCGATCTTCTCGAAGAAATGATCGAACTCTGCGCCGAGGATGCCGCGCATTTCGGCTGCACCGCCGAGCTTCTCTCGGCCCGCACCATCCTAACGCGCGGCACCAGCGCCGACCGGCAACGGGCGGTCTTCCGGGCGGCAATAGCGGGCGGGGCGAGCCAGGACGAGGCGCTGAAAGCCGTGGTCGATCACCTGATTGCGGAGACGGTGATGGGGGTTTGACCCCGTCAATCTACAATGAACAGCACCGCCCCCGTCTTCGTTGCCGAGCGGTGGGCCGCGTCGCCAAAGTCGGAGACTTGATAGCTCATCCCGGCGGTCAGCAGAAACGTCCGCCCGTCGCGTAGTTCCGTCTCAAGTTCCCCGCTGACGACATAGAGGATATGCCCCCGGTCGCACCAATGGTCGGCCAGATAGCCAGGGGAGTAGGTGACTTGCCGGATGCGGATATCGCCCAAGGTAAAGGTGCGCCATTCGGCGGTGCCCGTTTCGCCCGTATGGTGGGTCGGTTCGACGGTCGACCAGTCGGTCACGGTGAAGGGCAGGGCGGGAAGCTGCATGATCTCTCTCCAGCGGCAAACTTCGTTTAGCCTGGCGCGGCGGCGGCGGCGGCGTCAAAGGAAAGCCTGTCCCCGAGACAATATCGGCCCCTAGGCAACATCCCGCCAAACGCCTATCTGTGAAGTCCAATCCGCGACAGGAGTTCTCCCGATGGACGATGCAACCCGTATCGAGCTTGAAGCCGCCGCCTTTCGCCGTCTCGTGCAGCATCTGCAAGACCGCACCGACGTGCAGAATATCGATCTGATGAACCTCGCGGGCTTCTGCCGCAACTGCCTGTCGAAATGGTACCGCGCCGCCGCCGATGAAAAAGGCATCCCGCTCAGCGACGGGCAAGCGCGGGAGATTGTCTACGGTATGCCCTATGACCAGTGGAAAGCCCTGCACCAGAAGGAAGCGTCGGCGGAGCAAAAGGCCGCGTTCGCTGCGGCAAATCCGCAACACTGACTGTGGCGCATGCGTCCCGACGGGGACAGGGACGCAGCGATTGCAGCATTCAATTTGTATCCAATCCGCTAGACTCCGGCCCATGCGAGACGGTGCGGGCCTAACTGCCGCGCACCACCGCTGTCTCCTGTGATCGTTGAAAGGCTGGGTCCGATGTTGGCCGAAGCGCTGGGTACTGCCGCGTTCAGTTTAGGGTTTGTTTGGCCAGTCGTTCGGAACCGCCGGGTGCTGCTGCTGGTGCAAGCAACGGCGAGTCTGCTGTGGGCGGCGCATTACGCGTCGCTGGGGGCGGGGGCCTATACCGGCGCGGTGATGTGCCTTCTTTGCGTGCTGCAAGCCCTGACCGCTAGCCAAAAGCAGGCCCGCTGGGCGCAGGTGATTTTCTGGCTGACGATCCCGGTGATGGTGGCCTTTGTCGCCGCCACCTGGGCGGGGCCGCAAAGCGCTGGGGCGGCGTTTGGCCTGCTGGTCTCGGCGCTCGGGCGTTGGGAAACCCATCCCATCCGCATGCGCCTGCTGTTTATGTTGGCGATTGCCGGGTGGAGCAGCCACAACTTACTCGTTGGGTCGTTCTTTGCCCTTGCGGCCGATACCCAGACGCTGTTGAGCAATAGCATCGGCATTTACCGCGAACGCCGCGCGGGCGGTTCGCTTCGCGAGGCGTTGCGCCCCTTGACCACCTGGATGGGGCTGCGTCCGGCGGCGGTGCGGGCCTAATTCCGTAATTGCTCAAGAATGCGGCAGAGCGCAACGCCTGCCGCCCAAATAGGCAGCCTGCCGCAGCAAGACACCCCCCACACAGCCGACCAATCTATTGCACTGCAAGATATCCTGGCTTGGCACGGGCTTTGCTAAGTTAGGGGCGAGGGTTGGGGCAACGGCGTCCCGACCGACCAAGGACAATGGCGTCCGAAGACCGAGACGATAGCGCAGCCTGCGCCGTCTCAGGACTTCGGGCGCCTTTTCTTTTGGAAAATCCCCCTGACTGGCGCTGTGCCGTTCCCCCTTGCAGGAGCTTGCCCCGATGACCGATTTTTCCCGCCGCTCCGTTCTGAAAGCCTCTGGTGCGCTGGCCACGATGGCGGCTGCCAAGGCGTTGTTTCCCGCCGGGGCCTTCGCGCAGGGGGCTGGCGTCGAGACGACCAAAGCCATCCTCGGTTATATCGCGCTGACCGATGCCAGCCCGCTGATCATCGCCAAGGAAAAAGGCTTCTTCGCCAAATACGGCATGCCGGATGTCGAGGTGGTGAAACAGGCAAGCTGGGGGACGACGCGCGATAATCTGGAACTCGGCGCGGGCGGCGGCGGGATCGACGGCGCGCATATCCTGACGCCGATGCCCTACCTGCTGCAACTCGGCAAAATCAGCAAGAATAATACCCCTGTGCCGATGACCATCCTGGCCCGCCTCAATACGAACGGTCAGGCGATCTCGGTCGCCAATGCCTATAAGGATCTCAAGGTCGGGCTGAATGCGGCGCCGCTGAAGGAAGTCTTCAAGGGCGTGGCGGCCAGCGGTAAGGAAATCAAGGTCGCCATGACCTTCCGAGGCGGCACCCATGATCTGTGGCTGCGCTATTGGTTGGCCGCCGGCGGCATCGACCCCGATAAGGACGTGCAAACCATCGTCGTGCCGCCGCCGCAGATGGTGGCGAATATGAAGGTTGGCTCGATGGAAGCCTTCTGCGTCGGCGAACCGTGGAATGGCCAGTTGGTCAATCAGAACATCGGCTATACGGCGATCAGCACGGGCGAGTTCTGGAAAGACCACCCGGAAAAGAGCCTCGGCATGCGCACCGATTGGGTCGAGAAGAACCCGAAGGCGGCGGTCGCCCTAACGGCGGCGGTGATCGAGGCGCAGCAATGGTGCGATAAGCCCGAGAATAAGGAGGAAATGTGCACGATCGTCGGTAAGCGCGCGTGGTTCAACGTGCCGGTTGCCGACATTCTGGGGCGCGCAAAAGGCGAGTTCGACTTTGGGACGGGGCGCAAGGAAACCAATGCGCCGTTCCTGATGAAGTTCTTTGCCGATCACGCCTCCTACCCCTTCCAAAGCCACGAGCTGTGGTTCCTGACGGAAAATATCCGTTGGGGCGTGCTGGCGCCGGAAACCGATCTGGCGGGCGCCATTAAGGCGGTGAACGGCGAGGCGATTTGGCGGGCGGCGGCCAAGCTGGCGGGCGCGGTGGCGCCGGAGGGTACGAGCCGGGGCGTCGAAACCTTCTTCGATGGCATCAAATTTGATCCTGCCAATCCGCAGGCCTATCTGGCCGCCCAAAAAATCAAGCGCGTCTGACCCGCCCAGGCCCCGACCCCAGGAGAACCCCCATGACCGACACCCCCCTTCCATCCTCGCCGGAGCTGTCGATGCCGCGCCTGCCCGCCCTTGCTGCCGCCGCAAAAACGGTGGCCGCCCGGGTGTTGCCGCCGCTGGTGATGCTCGTACTGTTGCTCGGCATTTGGGAACTCTGGGCGGGGCGGCCAGGGGCGGCCCTGCCGTCGCCCAGCCTGATCGTGAAGCAAAGCCTGGAATTGATCGTCGATCCGTTCTTCGACCGGGGTGGGCTGGATAAGGGGTTGTTCTGGCACCTGATGGCCAGCCTAACCCGCGTTGCCCAAGGGTTTGCGATTGCGACCGTGGTTGGCGTGCTGATGGGGGTTCTGCTGGGGCAAAGCCAGCTTGCCATGCGCGGGCTCGATCCCCTGTTCCAAGTCCTGCGGACCATCCCGCCGCTGGCGTGGTTGCCGCTATCGCTGGCCGCCTTCCGCGACAGCAACCCCTCGGCGATTTTTGTGATTTTCATCACCTCGGTCTGGCCGATCCTGATCAATACGATGGTCGGCGTGCGGGCCATTCCGCAGGATTACCGCAACGTCGCCGCCGTGCTGCGCCTGAACGCGCTGGAATTCTTCTTCAAGATCGTTCTGCCCTCCACCGTTCCCTACATCTTCACCGGTCTGCGCATCGGCGTCGGCCTGTCGTGGCTGGCGATTATCGCGGCGGAAATGCTGATCGGCGGGGTGGGGATCGGCTTCTTTATCTGGGATGCGTGGAACAGTTCCAACATCTCCGACATCATCGTCGCCCTCGTCTATGTCGGCATCGTGGGCTTCTGCCTCGACCGGCTGATCGCCGGGGTCGGCCTGCTCTGCGCCCGTGGCGCCAAAGTATAAGGGAGGGCCGCGATCATGACGAAACCCTATCTGCAAATTTCCGACGTCGGCATTCAGTTCGGCCCCAATGTCGTGCTGCAAAACGTCTCGCTCGATATTCAGCGCGGCGAGTTTCTGGCGATCATCGGTCATTCCGGCTGCGGCAAGTCCACCTTGCTGAACATTGTCGCCGGGCTGCTGAAATCGACGTCCGGCGGCGTGCTGCTGGAAGATAAGGAAGTGGACGAACCCGGCCCCGACCGCGCCGTCGTCTTCCAAAACCATTCCTTGCTGCCCTGGCTGACGGTCGAAGAAAATGTTGCTCTGGCCGTCGATAAGGTCTTCGGCAAGACCAAGAGCCGCAGCGAGCGGCGCGACTGGGTGCGCCATAACCTCGCCCTCGTCAACATGAGCCATGCACTCGCGCGCCGCCCGAACGAAATTTCCGGCGGGATGAAGCAGCGCGTTGGCATCGCCCGGGCGCTGGCGATGCAGCCGAAAGTGCTACTGATGGACGAACCGTTCGGCGCGCTCGACGCCCTAACCCGCGCTCAGTTGCAGGATACGGTGATGCGGCTGCAGACCGAACTCAATAATACCGTGCTGATGATCACCCACGATGTGGACGAAGCGGTGCTGCTGTCCGACCGCATCGTGATGATGACCAACGGGCCGAACGCCACCATCGGCGAGGTTCTGCCCGTGCCGCTGGCCCGTCCGCGCGATCGGTTGGCGCTGGCCGCCGACCCGACCTATGTCGCTTGCCGGACGGCGGTTCTGCAATTCCTCTATGAACGTCACCGCCACCCGGCGGCGGCGTGAGGCTACGATCATGCGAGATCAAATTTCCCCCGACCGCTCCCGCCTACTCGTTATCGGCAATGGTATGGCTGGGATGCGGACGGTCGAAGAAGTGCTGAAACGCGACCCGGCCCGCTACCGCATCACGGTGATCGGCGCCGAACCGCATGTGAATTATAACCGCATCCTGCTGTCGCCGGTGCTGTCCGGGGAAAAGACGTTCGAGGAGATCGTCATCAATTCCCGCGACTGGTACACGGCGAACGGTATCGAGCTGATCGCGGGTGATGCGGCGATTGCCATCGATACGGCGGAAAAGACCGTGCGCACCGCGTCGGGCCGCACCGTCGCTTACGATAAGTTGCTGCTCGCGACGGGATCGAACCCGTTCATCCTGCCGGTGCCGGGTAAGGATTTGCCGGGGGTCTGCGCTTTCCGCGACCTGTCGGATGTCGAGACGATGCTATCGGCGGCGCAGCGCTATTCCCACGCTGTTGTCATCGGCGGCGGGCTGCTCGGCCTCGAAGCGGCCAATGGGTTGGCGGCGCAGGGCATGAAGGTTAGCGTTATTCATCTGATGGATACGCTGATGGAACGCCAGCTTGATACGGCGGCGGCGACCTTACTGGCAGAAGACCTAACCCGGCGCGGCATCACCATCATCACCGGCGCCGTGACCGAAGCCTTGATCGGCGCCGACCGGGTGCAAGCGGTGCGCCTCAAAGACGGGCGACAGTTGCCCGCCGATCTGGTTGTGATGGCGGCGGGGATTCGCCCGAATGCGGCGCTGGCGCAAGCCTCTGGCCTCGCTTGCAATCGCGGGGTGGTGGTCGATGACGGCTTACGCACCTCCGACCCGTCGATCTATGCCATCGGCGAATGCGCCGAGCATAACGGCCAGTGCGTCGGCCTCGTCGCGCCGATCTGGGATATGGCGAAGGTCTGCGCCGATCATCTGACCGGCAAAACCGGCAGCGCCTACCGCCCGATCCAGCCGCCGACCCGCCTGAAAGTGACGGGCATCGATATGCTCTCGGTCGGCCAGTTCAATGGCGGCGAGGGCTGCGAGGATATTGTGCTGCGCGATGGCGCGCGGGGCGTCTACAAGCGCCTCGTCGTCAAAGACGATAAGCTGGTCGGCGCGGTGCTGTATGGCGACGCCAAGGATGGCGGCTGGTACGTCGATCTGCTGGAAAAAGCCGCCCCGCTGGGCGACCTGCGCGATACGTTTGTCTTCGGGCCAGGGCTGACGGCCAGCGGCAGCGCCGATCAGGGCCTTGCCGATCTTCCCGATGAGACGGAAATCTGCGGCTGCAATGGCGTGTGCAAGGGTACGATCCTCACTGCGATTGCGGATAAGGGGCTGACGACCCTCGAGGAAGTGAAGACCCACACCAAGGCCGCCGCCTCTTGCGGCTCCTGCTCCTCCAAGGTCGAAGGGCTGTTGGCGTTGGCTTTGGGCGGCGACTATCAGGCTAAGACCGTCGAAGGTATGTGCGGCTGTACCGATCATCCTCATGAAACCGTTCGCCTCGCCATTAAGGAGCGAAACCTGAAGTCGATCCCGGAAGTGATGCGGGCGCTCGATTGGCGCACACCGGGGGGCTGCGCCTCCTGCCGTCCGGCCTTGAACTTCTATCTGCTCTGCGCGTGGCCGGGCGAGTATCAGGACGATAGCCGGTCGCGTTTCATCAACGAACGCGCCCACGCCAATATTCAGAAAGACGGCACGTTCTCCGTCATTCCGCGCATGTGGGGCGGGGTTACCACCGCGCAGGAGCTGCGGGCGATTGCCGATGTGGTCGATAAGTATGATATCCCCAGCGTTAAGGTGACGGGCGGTCAGCGCCTTGATCTCTTGGGGGTTAAGAAGGAAGACCTGCCGGCGGTCTGGGCCGATCTTAACGCTGCCGGGATGGTCTCCGGGCACGGCTACGGTAAGGCGCTGCGCACGGTGAAAACCTGTGTTGGGTCGGAATGGTGCCGCTTCGGCACGCAAGATTCGACCGGTATGGGCATCAAGCTCGAGAAAATGACCTGGGGGTCGTGGCACCCGCACAAGGTGAAGCTTGCCGTTTCTGGCTGCCCGCGCAATTGCGCCGAAGCGACCATCAAGGATTTCGGCGTGATTGCTGTTGATTCGGGCTGGGAGCTGCTCATCGGTGGCAACGGCGGGATCGAGCTGCGCGGCTGCGACTTCCTGGTAAAGGTTTCGACCGAAGCCGAGGTGCTGGAATATTGCGCGGCCTTCTTGCAGCTCTACCGCGAAGAAGCGCGCTACCTTGAGCGCACGGCGCCGTGGGTGGAGCGCGTCGGCCTGCCCTATGTCAAATCCCGCATTCTCGACGACGAGGCAGGCCGCCGCGCGTTGGCAGCGCGGTTTGCCTATGCCCAAAAATTCGCGCAGATCGATCCTTGGGCCGAACGGGTGGCCGGGGTCGAGGCCGACGAGTTCAAACCGATGCTGGTGGAGGTCTGATCATGGCGTTTTGGCTCGATATTGGCCCCGCCGCCGCCGTCCCCAGCCAGGGCGCGCGCAAGCTGATGATCCAGGGACGGCAGATCGCCGTGTTCCGCACCGCCGAAGACGGTTTCTTTGCCCTCGAAGACCGCTGCCCCCATAAGAACGGCCCGCTGTCGGATGGGATCGTCCACGGCGACTGCGTGACCTGCCCGCTGCACGGCTGGGTGATCAGCCTCGCTTCGGGCGCCGCGCAAGGGGCGGATCACGGGCAGGTGCTGACCCTGCCCGTCGCGCTGGACGGCGAGCGCTTGAAGCTCGATATTTCCGTCCTTAGCGCCGCCGCAGCCGAGTAACGACGATGGGAGAGCCGCATACCGCCGTTCTGCAACGGACCACCTGCCCCTACTGCGGCGTCGGCTGCGGGGTGGAGATCGTCTCGAACGATGGCGGCGCCACGCTGGCCGTGCGGGGCGATGCGGCGCATCCCGCCAACAAAGGGCGGCTCTGCTCTAAAGGCTCGGCCCTGGCCGACAGCCTGACCCTGCCGCATCGGCTGACCCAGCCCTTGAAGGGCGATCAGCCCCTCTCCTGGGATGCGGCGCTGGAGGAGATCACGGCGCGGCTGAAGGCGGTACTGGCCGATCATGGGCCGGAGGCGGTGGCCTTCTATGGTTCCGGCCAATTGCTGACGGAGGATTATTACGTCCTCAACAAGCTCGGCAAAGGGTTCATTGGGACGGCGAACGTCGATACCAACTCCCGTCTGTGCATGGCCTCGACCGTGGCGGGGCATAAGCAGAGTTTTGGCGCCGACACAGTCCCGGGGCTGTACGAGGATTGGGAACAGGCCGATCTCGTCATCCTCGTCGGCAGCAATACGGCTTGGTGCCATCCTGTGCTGTTCCAGCGGCTGCTGGCGGCGCGCCAAAGCCGGGGTACGAAGATTGTCGTGCTCGACCCGCGCCAAACGTCGACGACGGCGGAAGCCGATTTGCACCTGCCGCTGCGCTCCGGGTCCGACATTGCCCTTTTCGGTGGCTTGCTGCGGGCGATTGCTGATGCCGGGGCGTTGAACGACGCCTATCTGACGGCCCACACCAATGGCGCCGATACGGCGCTGGCGGTGGCCCCCGATCTGCCCGCCGTCGCGGCGGCAACCGGCCTGTCGCCGGTTCAGATTGCCGCCTTCTACCGGCTGTTCATCGAAACCCCCAAGGTGGTGACGGTGTTTAGCCAGGGGGTGAACCAGTCCAGTCACGGCAGCACGACCGTCTCGGCGATCCTCAACGTTCATCTGGCGACGGGGCGGATCGGCACGCCGGGGTGCGGACCTTTCTCCGTCACCGGGCAGCCCAACGCGATGGGCGGGCGCGAGGTTGGGGGGCTGGCCAATCAGCTTGCCGCCCATATGGATTTCGCCTCGGCCGACGACCGCGACCGGGTGCGCCGCTTCTGGGGTGCGCCCCGTTTGGCCGAGGCGCCGGGGTTGAAGGCGGTCGATCTGTTTCAGGCGCTGGTCGATGGCAAAATCAAATTCCTGTGGATCTTGGCGACCAACCCGCTGGCGAGCCTGCCCGACGCCAATCTGGCGCGCGAGGCGCTGGCCCAGTGCCCGACCGTCATTCTGTCCGACGCTATTTGCGATACCGAAACCGCGCGCTACGCCCATTTCCTGCTGCCCGCCGCCACGTGGGGCGAAAAGGACGGCACTGTTACCAATTCCGAACGCCGAATTTCCCGCCAGCGCGCCTTTCGCGCCCCGCTGGGCGACGCGAAGCCCGATTGGTGGGCACTGGCTCAGATCGGGCGGCGGCTTGGCTATGCCGATGCGTTTGCCTATGACCGCTCGGCGGATATTTTCCGCGAGCATGCCGCGCTATCCGGGTTCGAAAATCAGGGGCGCCGTGATTTCGACCTTTCGGGGGCCATCGGCCTGAGCGACACGGACTATGATGCACTGGCGCCCTTCTGCTGGCCGTGGAAGGCCGGAGAGGCGCCGGGCGCGTCGCGCTTCTTCGCCGAAGGCGGCTTTTTTACCCCCGACCGGCGGGCGCGTCTGGTGCCGACCCCGATGACGGCGACGGCGAGCAGCACCAGCCTCGCCTTTCCGCTCGTGTTGAACACGGGCCGGGTGCGCGACCAATGGCACACGATGGGCCGCACCGGCTTTGATCCGCGCCTGATGGCGCATCTGCCGCGCCCGACTGTCGCGCTAAACCCGCGCGATGCGGCGACCTTGGGCATTGCCGAGGGCGATCTCGTGCAGGTCACCAGTGCGACCGGGGCGATGTTGCGCCTCGCCGAGGTGACGGATAAGCAGCCGTCGGGCGAGGTTTTCGCCTCGATGCATTGGAACGGCGCCTGGTGTGGCGGCGGCGCGGTGGGCCGGGTGATCGCCCCGCACGTCGATCCGCTGTCGGGCCAGCCGGAGTTGAAATATACCCCCGTCGCCGTCAGCCGTCTCGACCCGCTGTGGCGCGGCTATGCCCTGTTGCGCGACGCGCCGGAACCGATGGCGCAGTGGGATTTACCGGGCTTTTTCTGGTGCAAACGCCCGCTCAACGGCGGTTGGGCGGTGGAGCTTTGGGCGCTGCCGACGCTGGACATAATCCCCGACGGGGCGCCGATCCTGGCGACGCTGCTGGGCGGCCCGCCGGAGGCTTTTACCCCGCTAACCGTCGCCGACCCGGCGCGCGGGCGCTGGCGCGGCGCCTATGTACGCGAGGGGCGGCTTGACGCTGTGCTGATCCTCGGCCCCGGCCCCGAGATCGATCACTTGCTGCCGCTGTTCGCCGATCCCGAAATCGACGCCCAAACTGTCCTGGCCGGGCGCGGTACGGTTGCGGCGGCCAGCCCCGTCGTCTGTTCCTGCTTCCAGGTTTCTGCCGCGCGCATTCAAGCGGTGATTGCCTCCGGCGAAGCGACCAGCGTCGAGGCTATCGGTGCGCTGCTGAAGGCGGGGACCAACTGCGGCTCCTGCATTCCCGAGTTGAAAGGATTTCTGCGCCATGCCGAAACCTCTCTCGTCGCCTGAAAAGGTGTCGGGTCTTAGCCATTTTCCGGCCTTCTTCGCGCTGGCAGGGGTGCCAGTGCTGGTGATCGGCGCGGGCGATCTGGCCGAGGCCAAAGCTCGGCTGGTCGAGCGCGCCGGGGCGCGGGTTGCGCGCTGGCCCGACTGGGCGCCGGGGGCGGACCTGACGGGCTTCCGCCTGATCATTGCCGCGCCGGAGGCCGGGTCTGTCGATCTGCGCGCCCTGCGCGTGGCGGCAACGGCGGCGCGGGTGCCGTTGAACGTTGCCGACCGACCGGAGTTTTGCGATTTCATCCTGCCCGCAATCATTGAGCGGGGACCAGTGACGATTGCGGTTTCCACCGGCGGCGCGTCGCCCATTCTGGCCCGCTTGCTGCGGGCGGTGCTGGAAAAAGCCATTCCCCCTGGCTATGGCACGCTCGCGCGCTTGGCCGGGGCGTTCCGGGCGCGGGTTGCAGCAGCGCTGCCTGATAGCACCGAGCGCAAGGCCTTCTGGGAAAAGCATTTGTCCGGCGCAGTGGCCGATCTGGCCTTGGCGGGAAACGCAGCGGCGGCAGAGGCAGCCCTCGCCGATGCGCTGGCGTCGCCCTCCGCCCCCGACCGCCTGCCCGTGGCCCTGGTCGGCGCCGGGCCGGGGGATCCTGACCTGCTGACCCTAAGGGCGGCACGCTTGATCGCTGCCGCCGACATTATCCTCTACGATGCTTTGGTGGGCGATGGGGTGCTGCGGCTGGCGAAGCGCGAAGCCAAACTGATCCCCGTCGGCAAGCGTTGTGGCGACCGCACCTCAATGACCCAGGCCGCGATCAACGATGCGTTGCTGGCGGCGGCGCGCAGTGGCGGGCGGGTCGTGCGCCTTAAGGGCGGCGACCCTGGCGTTTTTGGGCGGGCTTTGGAAGAAATCACCCATCTCGAAACCCACGGGTTTCCGGTCGAGCTTGTCCCCGGCGTCACGGCGGCGCTGGGGGCGGCGGCGGCGCTTCGCTGTTCCCTCACGCAGCGGGGCGTCGCCCGTTCTCTCACCCTCGCTACGGCCCAGACCCTCGACGGTAGCGCCGACCATTGGGCGGCGCTCGCCAAAGCGGGCGGCACCCTGGCGCTTTATATGGGGAAGGCAGCGGCGGGCAAGCTGGCGCGCGATCTGATTGCCGAAGGTCTCGACCCGGCAACCCCGGCGGTGGCCGTCGAAAACGCCACTCTGCCGCAGCAGCGGGAAGTTGCGACCACCCTGTCGGAACTGCCCTTGGCGTTGGCTGAAGGCGCGTTCGACGGGCCGACGCTCTTGCTGATCGGGGCGGCCTTGGCGCAGATTGGGGCGCAAGCGGTCCCCCAGTCTGAGGTTATCCCGGCGGAATGAGCGTTCACGATACCCATGCTTTTGCTCCCTATGTCCGCACGCTGGGGCGCGGCCCCGGTAAATCCCGCTCGCTGACGCGGGAGGAGGCGCGCGACGCCCTCGGTCAAATTCTGCGCGGCGAGGCGCTGCCGGAACAGGTTGGCGCCTTCCTCATGCTGCTGCGCTATCGCGGCGAAGACCCGGACGAGGTGGCGGGGCTGGTGGAGGCGGCGCGGGCCGAAGGGCCGGGCTGGGACATTGGCCGCGTCGATCTCGACTGGCCGTCCTATGCCGATGGGCGCACGCGCGGCGCGGCGCATTTTCTGACGGCCGCGCGCATTATTGCCCGCAGCGGCGTGCGGGTGGTGCTGCATGGGTTACCCGGCGGGCCGGGGCGGGAGGCGATTGCCGAGGGGCTGGCCGCGACGGCGATTCCGATCACCGAAACCGAGGCGGATACGCGGGCGGCCCTCGACCACGCGAACATCGCCTTCGTGCCGATACCTGTGCTGGCCCCCGGTCTTGCCCGGCTGCTGGCGCTACGCGGCGTGCTCGGGCTGCGCTCGCCAATGAATACAGTGGCGCGCCTGCTGAACCCGTTCGACGCGGCGGCGGGGGTCGATGGGGTCTTTCATCCGCCCTATCTGAAGCTGCATCTCGGCGCGGCGGAGCGCTTGGGCCGGGCGCGGTTGGCGGTGCTGAAGGGCGGCGGCGGCGAGGCGGAACGGCGCCCGGAAAAAGCGACGCCCGTCTTCCTCTGGGCCGAGGGGCGGGTGACGGAGGTAGCGTTTCCCGCGCTCTGTTCGGCGGATGCGGAAGAAGCGGTACAGGCGTCGGCCACGGTGCAGGCAACGGTCGCCCTAGCGCTGCTGGCGCTCGGCAAAGCGGAGACGGCGGACGAGGCCGATGCGCAGGCTCAGATCTTAATGCGATAGCGCATCGCGGCAATCGCATCCGTATCCAGCGCGGTGCGGAACGCGGCCCAGCGTTCCGAGTCGGCGGCGACGGTCGGCAGTAGGGGGCGCGGAATAGCGCCGGAATTCAGCTTTTCCGACAGATCGCCCCAGATACTGGCAATCCGCTCGCTGTAAGCTGCGCTGATCTTTTCCGGTGCAGCATCAACGTTGAGAGAGAAGAAACTCTCCATCATCTGATCATGCGACCACAGTTGCGGGGCGGGGGTGACCAGCTTCAGCCAGGCTTGCAAGGCTTCCCCCGCTTCGGCGGCCCTCCGGCTCGATCCCGCAAGGCTGGCGACGCCCAATTCGGTCAGCACGATTTCGGTGACGACGACATGGCCGTTGCGCTTGGCGGCGCGGACGATCTGTTGCAGCAGCCGGGCCTTATTGGCGACCGGGGTCAGCAGTTCGTGCGCGGCGACGATATCGAAACTATTGGCCTTGAAAGCGGCGGTGGCCGCGTCATAGGCCGTCACCGCGGCCTTTTGCGACAGTTCCTGCGCGTCCGACCGCTGCTGAGCCAGCGCGGCGAGGGCCTGAGAGGGGGTCAGGGAGGTTGGCCAGCAGCCGTAATGTTTCGCCAGCACGCGCGTTAGCCCGCCGAGCCCGGCGGAGGGGATGAGCACCTGGGAAGAGACATTGATCGGCAGATCGGCGAGCGCGCTGGCGGCAATCGGCCCATCGCCGGGTGTCAGATTATCTTCACCCCATAGAAACTCTGCGGCATCGATGCGGGTCTGCGTCCAATAGCTGTCGGCGGCGACCGCCTTCAGCGGCGACGGGGTGGCTTTTGCGGCAGGCGCGGCCTTCGCGGCTGGGGCAGCGGCGCGCGGTTCGGGCGGCAACGGGTCGGCCCGTTCGGTCAGAAGTAAGATATTGTCAGTTGCCCCGACCGGCCCGACATCGGTTAACGACAGATTCAATGTCGGCGGTGCGTGCTGTAGGGGCGCGCGAGAGGGCGGCGGTGATTTTTTTCCGAACCAAGCCATGACCGATAGCTCTCTCCCTCGCGTGATCGTTTCGGCGTAAGGCTTAATGGCAATTGTGGGCCGTTCAGGGGGGCGTGGTCAAGTCATGTGATGCGTGAAAACGAGGGCAACTGTCGCGCATCAATATAAATAAATTTTCATCAATTTTTCAGGAGCCGCTGAAAGGTCGTAAGGTTGCCTCTGCATTTCTTCCTTGCTGTGTTCGTTGAGGTTTTTGTTTTTGGGCATTCTTTATCAAGCAATATGAGAACGGGTAAAATTTCGTACCCTAATTTCTTGAACGCTTTGAGGGGCTTAATCATATGATCCCTCGGCCTATTCTTAGTTGATTAAGCATTGTTCAATCTTCAATTTTAAATAAATGTTCTCCGATCTTGATGCTTTCAAAAAATAATACTGTTTCGTCATGATTCTGCCCTTGCTTTGTCAAGGGGCTGGTACAATTTTTGCAAAATTCGGTAACGATCGAAACGGTTGAGTGGCGGCGGAGCGAGGGGGCTCGAATGATTACGGCATTGCGGCAGAAGCTTTCGATGAAGCTGGGGGCGGCCTTTGGCGTTGTGGCGCTGATTACGCTGGTAACGGGCGGGTTTATTCTTCAGTCGCTGACGGCGCTGGTTGATAGCTCGTTACGGGGGAAAGCCGCTTACGAATCGATGGATGCTATTGCCTCAATGCGGGATGGGATGCTGAATAGCGAGGCGGGTGTTTATGCCTTTGTGCTGCTAAGTACGCCGGAATCGCTCGTCCCGTTCGAGCGAGGGCAGGAGCAGTATAAGGCCGCCTACGCTAAGGCTCTGGCTTTAATCGTGGAAAACCCAACCCAACGCAGCAAGCTAACCGAAGTGCATGGTCTTGCCGAAACCTGGAGCCGGGAATTCGGGATCAAGGTGGTCGATGCGATCAAGGATCCAGCGGGACTAGCGATTGCTATGGAACTTGTGACCTCGGGCAAGGGGAAGGAGTTGTTTGATCGGTTCCGGGTGGCGGTGGCCGATCTGGAGGCCGCAGAACGGGTGCATCTGGCCGCGCGATCAGATGAGTTTACAGCGACGACAAATGTGGCAGAAGGCGTTACCATTGCCGCAATTTTCACCGCCGTCATTGCCGCTGTCTTCCTGTCGATCTTCGCCAATCGGGTGATTACTGCCCCGGTGATGCGCATGACGGGGGCCATGGGCGCTCTCAGCCGGAAGGAGTATGATGTTACTATTCCGGGGGCTGATCGGGGCGATGAAATTGGTAAAATGGCGCAGGCTTTGGTCTTGTTTCGCTCCTCCATGCAACAGGCCGACCAACTGACCGCCGAACAGGCGGTGGCCCGGGCCGGTGAAGAAGCACGCCGCGCTAAGCTGGATGGGCTGACCGATAACTTCCTTCGTAGCATTGACCGGATTGTCCAAGGTCTAGGCACCGCTTCCAGCCAAGTTCGCAGTAATGCCCAAGCTTTGGCGGATACCGCGCGGCTTACCAATGCACAGGCTGCTGCCGTGGTGGTTGCGACCGACGAGGCTACCAACAATGTCCAAACTGTCGCGTCGGCTGCCGAGGAACTTTCGGCATCTATTATCGAAGTCGCCCGTCGGACCGAAACCGCATCGGGCGTTGTGCGCAAGGCCGTTGACGAAGCCGAAGAGACCAATAGCGTAATTAAAGAGCTTGCAACTGCGGCGGATCGAATTGGTGAAATCGTCGATCTTATTCAGAGTATTGCCGGACAAACTAATCTTCTGGCGCTGAATGCGACGATTGAAGCGGCGCGTGCTGGTGATGCCGGAAAGGGGTTTGCCGTCGTTGCCTCCGAAGTCAAAAGCCTTGCCAATCAAACCGCCAAGGCGACCGACGATATTCAGGCGCAAATCGCAATGGTTCAGGATGAAACCCGCCGGGCCGTGGCGGCGATCAACCGCATCGGTGCGACGATCCGCAGTATCGACGATATTACTGCGACGGTCGCGGCGGCGGTTGAACAGCAGGGGGCCGCGACGCGCGAAATCGCCCGCAATGTGACCGAAGCGGCGAGTGGGACTGAACAGGTCAGCCGCAATATCAATGGCGTTTCGCAGGCGGCCAGAGAAACCGGGCACGCGGCACAGGAAATGTTAAGTGCCTCCGGCAATCTTGCCGATCAAGCGGCGGCGCTTAAAACTCACGTTGATCATTACGTCGCCCAGGCGGCGGCGGCTTAAGACCGGTCTACTCTTCGGCGTTCGGCCATTCGATGATGTGGTGCAGATACTCCTGCTCGTCGGCGATGCTGGTTTCGCTGACGACCCGGCCCTTCACCGAATGGCCCGCCCGTTCGACCGACGCGGGATCGCCGGTCAGCAGCGGGTGCCAGGCGGGCAGCGGCTTACCCTCCGCCAACCGCCGGTAAGCGCAGGACGGCGGCATGTAATAAAGGCTCTCGATACTCTCCGCCGTCACCTTCACGCATTCGGGAACCTCGGCGAAGCGGTTGGCGTAATCGCAGCAGCGCCCGGTCTTGGGGTCGAGCAAGCGGCAGGCGATGGCGGTAAACTCGATCATACCGGACGGTTCGCCGCTCTCGTCCTCATATTCCAGCTTGGCAAGGCAGCATTTGCCGCAGCCGTCGCAGAGGGCTTCCCACTCGTCGGCGGAAAGCTGGAGCAGGGTTTTGGTTTCCCAAAAGCGGGGCGACAGGCTGGGCATGGGAAGCACTTCAGTAGTGGTAGCGACAGGCGATGATGGTGATCGCCGTTTCGCTTACCTGATAAACCAAACGATGCTCCTGGTCGATCCGTCGTGACCAAAGGCCTGAGAGATTGAGCTTCAGCGCTTCCGGTTTTCCAATACCGTTGAACGGATCGCGCAAAGTTTCCTTGATGAGGAGGTTGATCTTCTTCACCACTTTGCGATCTTCAGTCTGCCAAATCTCATAATCGGACCAGGCTGAAGGGGTCCAGGAAAGTAGCCTAGTCATCCCGCTCATTTAGCGGATGTTGGACCGTCTTTGCCGCGTGAAATTCAGCCAGCGAGGCTTCAAGGTGGGCAGCGTTGGCGGGGGTGCGCAGCAGATGTGCTGTTTCCATCAGGCCGTTGAACACGTCAAGCGACATTAGCACGGCGTGGGGGGCATCCGGCCGGGTAATGATTGTATAGTCAGAGTCCTGGGCAACATCCTCGATCAACTGATCGAGATGCCGCTGCGCTTCGGCGGAGGAGACAACCCGCATGATAGCCCCCATCTCTCTCTCATCTCAGATGCGTCAGCTTAAGCGAGATAGGGGAGTTTGCCTAGGCCAGCCAGCCCGGCACCGGTAGATTGCGGGCGCGCAGGAACTCGGGGTTGAAGAGTTTCGACTGATAGCGCGCCCCGCCGTCGCAGAGGATGGTGACGATGGTATGCCCCGGCCCCAGCGTGCGCGCGACCTGCATGGCAGCGGCGACATTGATGCCCGCCGACCCGCCGACGCAGAGGCCATCGTTCTTCAGAAGGTTGAACACAACCTCCAGCGCCTCGGGGTCGGATACGCGCACGGCGCCGTCGAGCTGTACCCCGGCGAGGTTGCCCGGCACGCGACCTTGGCCGATACCTTCGGTGATGGAAGTCCCTTCCGCCACAAGGTCCCCGCCCGTCGCCCAATTATAAAGAACCGAGCCGTGCGGGTCGGCTAGGAAGACTTTGATCGCGGGATCGGCCGCTTTCAGGGCGCCGCCCGTCCCGGCCAGGGTGCCGCCGGTGCCGACGGCGCAGGTGAAGACATCGGGCGCCTTGCCGGTCAGGGCTTTCACTTGCGCATAGATTTCTGGCCCGGTGGTGCGGGCGTGGCCGTCGCGGTTGGCGAGATTATCGAACTGATCGGCGAACAGCACGCCGTTTGGCTCCGTCGCCGCCAATTCTTCCGCCAAGCGCCGGGCGACATGAACGTAATTGCCGGGGTCTTTGAAGGGTTTGGCCGGGACCAGCTTCAACTCCGCCCCGATTAGGCGCAGGAAATCGATTTTCTCCTGGCTCTGGGTTTCCGGCATGACGATGACCGTGCGGTACCCCCGCGCATTGCCGACTAGCGCGAGGCCGATGCCGGTATTGCCCGCCGTCCCTTCGACGATCACCCCGCCGGGCTTTAGCGTCCCCGCCGCTTCGGCAGCCTGCACGATGGCGAGCGCCGCGCGATCTTTCACCGAGCCGCCGGGGTTCATAAACTCTGCCTTGCCGTAAATCGCACAGCCGGTCGCCGCCGAGGGGCCGTTGAGATAGATCAGCGGCGTCTGGCCGATAGCGGGGAACAGGCCGGGCGTGGACATGATTTTCTCCAATTTACAGCGTGATTTGGGAAACTTGTAAAAGATGTAGGCCCATCCGTGAAAAGCTGCAAGAGTGCCCGAAGCATGGGAGGGCTGATATGAGCGGGTTCAAGGATCATTTTTCCGCCGTTGCGGGCGGCTATGCGGCTTTTCGGCCCCGGTATGGCGCCAGGCTGGCGGCCGATCTGGCGGCGCTCTGTACGCGGCATCGGTTGGCGTGGGATGCGGGCTGTGGGTCGGGTCAATTCTCCGCCCTCTTGCCCGCCCATTTCGAGACCGTGGTGGCGACCGACGCATCCGCCGATCAAATAGCCGCCGCAACGCCGCATCCGCAGATCGCCTATCGCGCCGCGCGGGCGGAGGCGAGTGGCTTGCCGGAGGGCCGTGTCGATCTCATCACCGTCGCCCAGGCCGCCCATTGGTTCGATTTACCGGCGTTTTATGCCGAATGCCGCCGGGTGGCCGCGCCGGGGGCTGTGCTGGCGCTAATTTCCTATGAAAATATGATCCTGCCGCCCGCACTCGCGCCCGTGTTCCAACATTTTTATAAAGATGTGCTCGGCCCGTTTTGGCCCGCCGACCGGCTTCATGTGGAAAACGGCTATGCGGACCTGCCGTTTCCGTTCGATCCCTTACCGCTGCCACCCCAGCAGTTGGAGGCCGAGTGGGACGCGGCGGCGGTCTTGGGCTATATCGGCACCTGGTCAGCCGTGCGCGGTCTGTTGGCGGCGGAGGGGGAGGGGCGGTTGAATGCCTTCCGCCAGCAGTTCACCGAGGCGTGGGAGGCGGCGGTCGGGCCGGGGCGCCGGTTGTCCCTGGTGTGGCCGGTCAGCGTGCGGGTTGGGCGGGTTCTTCCGGCGTGAGTGAGATTCTTCGCGGCTTTTCAGACTCCTGCATTGACAGGGGGCAGGCCGATGGGTAGGGTCGCGACCTATTTTCGGCCTGGCTTCGGCCCGGATCTTGGGAACTGAAGGTTTGTATCATGAAGATCGTCAACTCGCTGAAATCGATGAAGACCCGCCACAAGGCTTGCCGTATCGTTCGCCGCAAGGGCCGCGTCTACGTCATCAACAAGCAGAACCCGCGCTTCAAGGCCCGCCAGGGCTAATCCGCCCCGCGCCCACACGGGCGCACGGACGGCCAGCGGTTTCGCTGCTACGTTAAAAGCACCGACGGGAAACCGCCGGTGCTTTTGCTTTGGGGGCTTAGCATTTCTTTAGCATCGGCGCTTGACGGTGTTAGGGAGAAACCGTATCTCTAATTGTGACGATTGGAGGGGCGCATGGGCGCGCGCAGCAGTCGGTTCGCGGTGGCTCTTCACGCTTTGGCGATCATCGCCCGGCGTGGGGGGGAGCCTGCCTCGTCGGAGTGGATTGCCGAAAGCGTCGGCACCAACCCGGTGGTCATCCGCCGGGCTTTGGCGCCGCTGCGGGAAGCAGGGCTGATTACCTCGGTTGCCGGGGCGGCGGGCGGGTTTCTGCTGGCCAAACCGGCGGAGGCGATTGGCCTTAATCAGGTCTGGTCGGCGGTGGAACCTGAGGGTTTCGCCTGCCACGGCGGGGCGGAAGATTGCCCGGTTGCGGCCAGCCTGCCGCCTATCTTGGCCGAAATCGGTCAAGATATGGACCGGGCTATCGAGGTTAGTCTGCGGGCCTGGCGCCTGTCGGACGTGACCCGCCGACTGTGCGAGGAGATGACCGCCAAAGGCGCCTGCTGATCGTCATCGCGGAAGAACGGCCTGCGGGCCGTTTTTCTAACCGGAGAAATGTAACAATTATAGATACGGTGATCTTCATGGCAAACGTGGCAATCGTCTATCACAGCGGCTTCGGGCATACGGCGGTTCAGGCCGATAGTGTGGCGACAGGCGCCCGCAGCGTTCCCGGCACGACCGTAACGCTGATCAAGGCAGAAGAGTGGGAAGCCCAGGCCGAGGCGCTGGATGCCGCCGACGCCATCATCTTCGGCGCGCCGACCTATATGGGCAGCGTGTCGGCGCAGTTTAAAACCTTCATGGATGCCACCGGCAAGATTTGGTACACGCAAAAATGGAAGGATAAGCTGGCGGCGGGCTTCACCAATTCGGCCAGCCAGAGCGGCGATAAGCTGAATAGCCTGATCCAGCTTGCCATCTTCGGCGCGCAGCACGGGATGATCTGGGTGTCGCTGGGTGAGTTGCCGCAAAACAACAGCAGCCAGTCGAGCCCCGATACGGTGAACCGCCTCGGCAGCTTCTTGGGCGCGATGGCGCAGTCGAATAATGATCAAGGGCCGGACCTCGCGCCGCCGCCCGCCGACCGTAAGACGGCGGAAATACTGGGCGCCCGCGTCGCAACCTTAGCGAAGAAACTCGCTCCCGCCGCCTAACGGCCACAAGAAGCCGGGGGGATGCCCCCGGCTTCGCATCAGTCTAGGCCCCGACGCGGTCAATCCAGCGCGCGAAGCTGTCGATCCAGCCGCTCAGGAAAGCGCGGGTTTCCGGGTTGGTGATGGCGCCTTCGGCATCGAACACTTCCGGCTTATAGGTGAAATACACTTCCGGCTGCGTCATCAGATAGGCGCCGACGACACTGACGATATTGCGCAGCGAATTTTGCGCGGCCGCCGTCCCGGTCGCCCCAGGCGTCGTGCCGGTAATGGCGGCGGGTTTCCCCGCCCAGGAATTCTTCCCCCACGGGCGATTGGCCCAATCGATGGCGTTGTGGATCACGGGGGTGAAGGTCCGGTTATATTCCGGCGTGACGAACAGCACGGCATCGGCGGCCTCGATATCAGCCTTCAAGCGCAACACCGACGCCGGGGGCGTGGCCCATAGGTCTTCATTATAGACCGGCAGGTCGCCAAGATCGACGAATTGAAACTTTAGGCGATCGGATGCCAGCTTCGCTAGGCTCTCGGCAAACTTGCGGTTGATCGAGTCGCGGCGCAGCGAACCCACGAGAACAGCAACGGTTTTCATCTTCGATCCTTTGTTTACAAAAGTGACTAAGGCTATAGTGGGAACCGAAAACCGTATCGCAAGACGGCACTCTTTTGCGCCTGAGGCACCTTTATGAAACCAACCGCCCATCCCGATCCCGAGCGGTGCCGTTTGGTCAATGACATCATCGCCCTGGTCGGCGATAAATGGAGCGTGCAGGTTGTCATGTGCCTAGGCGGCGGGCAGCAGCGCTTTACCGAGATTCGGCGGGCCGTCGAGGGGATTTCCCAAAAAATGCTGACCGTTACCCTGCGCGGGCTGGAGCGGGACGGCTATGTGCAGCGCACGGTTCACGCCACCATTCCGCCGCGCGTCGATTATGAACTAACGCCGCTGGGGTACGAATTGCTCGTGCCCCTTAAGGCGCTGGGCGATTGGGCGCTGACCCACTACCGGCGGGTTGCTGCCGCCCGCGCCGCCTATGACGCCCGCGCGCTGGCCGACGCGGCGGAATAACGCGCCCCCTACGAAAGTCCCGCCGGTTTTCCCGTTGCTTGCGCTTGGCTTTTGCCGCGTTATCCTCTGTAACAAGCCGAAAAGAGGCGTGGGGCGGTACGCCCTGGGGAGGGGGAGACGATGGTTCTGATGCCGGAACCGCAGGCGGCCATTCTGGCGCGGCGGGATGTGATTGTGGCGGGCCTGCGCGCCCTATTGCCGGATGCCTGCGTGATTGCCGACGAAACCGGGCGGCGGGCCTATGAATGCGATGCCGTCAGCGCGTATCGCCAACTTCCCCTAGCGGTGGTGCTGCCCCGGAATACGGCGGAAGTGTCGGCGGTCCTGCGTTATTGCCATGAAGAAGGCGTACCGGTGGTGCCGCGCGGGGCGGGAACCTCGCTGTCGGGCGGGGCGTTGCCGGTGGCGGATGGGATTATCCTGGGCCTCGGCAAGCTCAATAAGATTCTTGACATCGATTTCGCCAATCGCGCGGTGGTGGCGCAGCCGGGGGTAACGAACCTCGGCATCACCAATGCCGTGCAGCACGCGGGCTTCTATTACGCGCCCGACCCGTCCTCGCAAATCGCCTGCACCATCGGCGGCAATGTCGCGGAAAATTCTGGTGGTGTGCATTGCCTGAAGTATGGGCTGACGACCAACAACATCCTCGGCGTCGAACTCGTCCAGATGGACGGCACCGTGCTGCGCTTCGGCGGTAAGGCGCTGGAAGCCGGGGGGTACGATTGGCTCGGGCTGCTCACTGGCTCCGAAGGGTTGCTGGGGGTGGTGACGGAAGTGACCGTGCGCATTCTGCGCAAACCGGCCACGGCGCGGGCGCTGCTGCTCGGCTTTCCGTCCTCCGAACAGGGGGGCGATTGCGTCGGCAAGATCATTGCCGCCGGGATCATTCCGGGCGGGATGGAGATGATGGACCGCCCCGCGATCCACGCCACGGAAGCCTTCGTGAACGTCGGCTATCCGCTGGATGTGGAAGCGCTGCTGATCGTCGAACTCGACGGGCCGCCGGTGGAGGTGGATTACCTGATCGAGCGCGTCTCGGCGATTGCCGATAGTTGTTCCGCCGTCACCAAGCGGATTTCGGTCAACGAGGCGGAACGCATGGCCTTCTGGGCCGGGCGCAAGGCGGCTTTTCCGGCGGCGGGGCGGATTTCGCCCGATTATCTCTGCATGGACGGCACCATACCGCGCCGGGCTTTGTCGCAGGTGCTTACGCGGATGACCGAGCTGTCCAAGCAGTATGGCCTTGGGTTGGCGAACGTCTTCCACGCCGGGGACGGCAATCTCCATCCGCTGATCCTGTTCGACGCCAATAAGCCGGGCGAGTTCGAGAAGGCGGAGGCCTTTGGCGCCGATATTCTGCGCCTCTGCGTCGATGTCGGCGGGGTTTTGACCGGCGAGCATGGCGTCGGCGTCGAAAAGCGCGAGTTGATGCCCTGTATGTTCTCCGAAATCGACCTTGATCAGCAAAAACGGGTGAAAGAGGCCTTCGACCCGCAGGGGCTGCTGAACCCCGGTAAGGTCTTTCCGCTGCTGCATCGCTGCGCCGAAGGTGGGCAGATGCATGTTGCGGGCGGGGCGATCCCGCATCCTGATCTGCCGCGCTTCTAAGGATTTCCGATGCTTACTCCCTTAACGGCGGCAGAACTCGCCGATCTCGTGCGCGGGGCGGCGGCCTCGGGCGATGCGCTGGCGCTGCATTCCGGCAATAGTCTGGCGGGCCTGGGGCCGTTACCGACCAGCAACCGGGTGCATCACTCGCTTTCCCTTGCGGGGTTCGACACGATCATCGCCTATGAGCCGGAAGAACTGGTGCTGACGGTCGGGCCGGGCATTCCGCTCGCCGAAGTTAAAACCTTGCTGGCTGGGCGCGGCCAGCATCTGGCTTTCGAACCGCCCGACTGGGGGCCGCTTTACGGCCAGCCCGCCGGGATCGGTACGCTCGGCGGCGTCATCGGGGCGGCCCTAGCGGGATCGCGGCGGGTCAGCGCGGGCAGCGCGCGCGACCATATGCTCGGCTTTCAGGCGGTCAATGGACGCGGCGAGATTTTCAAAGCGGGCGGGCGCGTGGTGAAGAATGTCACCGGCTATGATCTGCCGAAACTCGTCACCGGCGCGTTCGGCACCTTGGTCGCTTTGACCGAAGTGACGGTGAAAGTCGTGCCCGCGCCGGAAACGGTGGAAACCCTGATGCTGCCGGGCCTTCCCCCCAAGCGCGCGACAGAAATCATGTCGCAGGCGCTCGGCAGCGCGCACGAGGTGGGGGCGGCGGCCTATCTGCCCGCCAGCGTGGCCCGCGATCTTATCCCCGGCACGTCGGACAGTGCAACCCTGATCCGGCTGGAAGGTTTCGCCCCCTCCGTTGCGGCGCGCGCGACCGCTTTGACCAGCGAGTTGGGCGGCGCGGTTGACCGGCTGGGCGCGGCACTGTCCCGCCCGCTCTGGCAAGGCCTCAGCGATGCCACGCCGTTGGTCGGGCTGCACGAAGATTGCCTCTGGCGCATCTCGGTCGCGCCGACCGAGGGCGCGGCGCTGCTCGACGCTGTGCAGGCGGCGCGGCCGCTGGCGACCGGTTGGCTCGATTGGGGCGGCGGCTTGGTCTGGCTCGGTCTGCCGCCGCATCCCGGCGAAGCGGATGGCGGGGCGGCTTTCCTGCGCGGGCTGATCCGCGATGGTCACGCCACGTTGGTGCGCGCGCCCGACCGGATTCGGTCCAGCGTACCGGTCTTCCAGCCGATGTCCCCAGCCTTGGCGGCTTTGGCGCAGCGGTTGAAGGCCGCCTTCGACCCCGCCGCCGTTTTCAACCCTGGCCGTCTGGGAGTGTAAGGCGATGCAGACCCATTTCAGCCTCACCCAGCTTGCCGATGCGACGGTGCAAGAAGCCGATAAGATCCTGCGCACCTGCGTCCACTGCGGTTTCTGCACCGCCACCTGCCCGACCTATCTGTTGCAGGGCGACGAACTCGATAGCCCGCGCGGCCGCATCTATCTGATGAAGGATATGCTGGAGAATGCGGCGGAGCGCGGGCCGACCGAGACGCACGTAAAGCATATCGACCGCTGCCTGACCTGCCTGTCGTGCATGACCACCTGCCCCTCGGGCGTGCATTACATGCATCTGGTCGATCAGTCGCGCGCCTTCATCGAGCATCACTTCCGCCGCCCCTGGGCCGACCGGCTGGTGCGGGCGGTGCTGGGCCGGGTGATGCCGAACCCCCGGCTGTTCCGCCTGTCGCTGATCGCGGCGCAACCGGCGAAACTGCTGCTGCCGCTGCTGCGCCCCGTCGCCAAGACCGATTTGGTGAAACGGCTGGTGGCTTTGCTGGAAACCGCCCGCCCGCCCGCGTCCCCAACGCCGATTGACCGGCCCGGCCTGCACGCGGTTCCAGTGGGGGTGCCGGTGGTGAAGCGCGTCGCGCTGATGAGCGGCTGTGTGCAAAATACCCTGCGCCCGGATATCAACGAAGCCACCGTGCGGCTGCTGACCCGCCTGGGGGTGGAAATCATGGTGCCGCCGGCGGGCTGCTGCGGCGCGCTCAATCATCACCTTGGCCAAGAAGCGGCGGCGCTCGCCAAAGTGCGCGCCAATGTCGCCGCATGGGAAAAGCTGCTGGATCAGGGCTGCGAGGCGATCCTCATCACCGCGTCGGGCTGCGGCACGACGGTGAAGGATTATGGCCATATGCTGAAGGACGATCCCGCCTGGGCCGGGCGGGCGGCGCGGGTCGCGGCGGCGGCGAAAGACGTGTCGGAAGTGCTGGAAACCCTGACCTTCCCTGCGCCCGATACGCCGCAGCCCCTCCGTATCGCCTATCATTCTGCCTGTTCGATGCAGCACGGTCAGCGCCTGAAAACCGGGCCGAAGGCGCTGCTGGAAGGCGCGGGCTTTACCGTGCTGGACGTGCCGGAAGGGCATATCTGCTGTGGGTCGGCGGGCACCTATAGCCTGTTGCAGCCGGATCTGTCGCAGCAGCTTAAAGCCCGCAAGCTCGGCAATATCGCCCTTACGCAGCCGCAGGCGGTGGCGACGGGCAATATCGGCTGCATGACCCAGTTGCAAGCTGGGCTGCCGGTGCCGATCCTTCATACGGTCGAACTGCTCGACTGGGCCTATGGCGGGCCGAAACCGGCGGGCCTATGACGGGCGGGTGCGGCGGCGTTCACCATAGGCGACCAGTGCTGCCGCACCAACGATCACCCCGGCGCCGATCAGGCTCAACGGGACCGGCAGCAGGTTGAAGACCAGTAGGTCAAACAGCATCGCCCAGAGCATTGCCGTATATTCAAACGGCGCCAGCATCGACACGGGGGCGCGGGCCACGGCTTCGGCCATCGCGATATGGGCGCATCCCCCGGTCACCCCAGCGCCGATCAGCCACAGCAAGGTTTGGCCACTGGCAGGGGACCAGCCGAAGGGGGCGGTCGCCAGCCCGACCGAGCCGCAGACCAAGGCAAAGTAGAAGGCGATGGTGCCGGTCGCCTCCGTCGCGGTCAGGCGTTTGATCTCGACCTTGGCGGCGGCGGTGGTCACGGCAACGGTGACCCCGGCGGCGACGCCGATCAAGGTGCCGAGATCAAGCTGCGGACCGTCGAAGGCCGGCCAGAGGATGAGCCCGACACCGAGAAATCCGAGGACGGCGGCCCCTGTTACGGCGGGCGAGGGGCGCTCCCGCAGAAAAATCGCGGCAATCGGAATCGTCACCAACGGCGCAAGGAAGCTAAGGGCGGTAGCGAGCGCCAGCGGCAGATAGCTGAGCGACAGGAAGGACAGTGCCATCGACGCACAGCCGAAGCCGCTGCGCTTCACATGACCCCACGGCTGCTTGGTCTTCAAAGCGCGCGGAAACTGGCCTCGCCACAGCAGATACAGAAGGATCGGCACTAGGGCGACCGAACTGCGCCAGAACATGATCTGGCCAACCGGCGCGTCGAAGGACGCAAGGCGGACGCAGAGCGACATGACGACGAAAAGCCCCGTCGCCGCGACCCGTAAACCGATGCCTTGCAGTAGCCTGCGCGATGCCCCGACGCTCGGCACCATTCTTTCGTCCCCTCATATCCATCGGTCAGGCCGACAGGATGCCCCGGCGGGGACGGGAAGGCGAGGGGCGTGTCTGGAATATCTATGTATTACGCCAGAGCAGATAGACCCCGACCCCAGCGACCAGGGTTGCGAACAATCGGTTCAAGGTCGCGCGCTGCGCGGCCAGCCGCTGGGCCAATCGGCTGCCGATGTAACCGCCGATGATCCCGCCGCCGATAAACTCTAGGGCAATCGGCCAATCGACAAGACCGGACAGGGCGTAATTGACCGAGGTGGTCAGGCCGAATAGCCCGACCGATAGCAGGGAGGAGCCGATGGCGTTCAGCATCGCCATGCCGCTGCCCAGAATGAGCCCAGGAACGATGAGAAATCCGCCGCCGATGCCGAAAAATCCCGACAGGCCACCGACTGTCAGGCCCACCGCGATCAGCTTCGGGGCATTGCGGCGGTCGAGGTGAACATTTTCCCCCGCCCCCTCCGCGCGGGGGCGCAGCATAGCGGCGGCGACGATCAGCATGACGAGGCCGAAGAGGGTGAGCAACCGCTGCCCGTCCATCAGTTTCCCAAGGCTCGATCCCAGCGCCGCGCCAATGATCCCGGAAAGGCCGAAGACGGTCGCGCAGGGCCATTTCACCGTCCCGCGCCGCGCGTGCTGGGCCAGATTGGCGAAGGCGTTCACGGCCACGGCCAGGGCGCTGGTGCCGATGGCCTTATGGGGATCGGTCATCCCGACGACATAGAGCAGCAGCGGCACCGCCAGCACCGACCCGCCGCCGCCGATCAACCCCAGGGTGAAGCCAACGAACCCGCCGGACAGCAGAGCCAAACCATCGCTGATCATAGCGCGTTCAAGGGGATTCTAAGATAGGCGGTGCCATTGTCTTCGGCGGGCGGCAGGTGGCCCGCGCGCATATTCACTTGCAGCGCGGGCAGGATCAGGCGCGGCATGCCTAACGTCCGGTCGCGCGCTTCGCGAAGGGCAACAAATGCGTCCTCGGTCATCCCATCGTGTACATGGATATTCTCGGCCCGTTCGGCGGCGACGGTGGTTTCCCAGCGGATGTCCCGCCCATTGGGGCCGTAATCATGGCACATGAACAGCCGGGTTTCCGGCGGCAGCGCCAGAATGCGCCGCATGGAGCGGTAGAGGGTGCGCGCGTCGCCGCCGGGAAAATCGGCGCGGGCGGAGCCGCCATCCGGCATGAAGATCGTATCGCCCACGAAAGCCGCATCGCCAATCACATGGGTCATGCAGGCGGGCGTATGGCCGGGGGTGTGCAGGGCGGTTCCGGTTAAACCACCGATCCGATAGGTCTCGCCATCGCGGAACAGGTGATCGAACTGGCTACCGTCGCGGTGAAACTGTGCCGTTTCGTTGAAGATCGTGCCGAAGGTCGTCTGGACGGTGCGGATATGCTCGCCAATCCCAATCTTGCCGCCCAGCTTTTGCTGAAGATAGGGGGCCGCCGACAGGTGATCGGCGTGGACATGGGTTTCGATCAACCAGTCCAGCGTCAGCCCCTGGTGGCGGACGAAGGCGATGATCGCATCGGCGGCACTGGTGCCGGTCCGCCCGGCGGGATAGTCGAAATCCAGCACCGAATCGATGATTGCGCAGGCCTTGGTCGCGGGGTCGGCGACCACATAGCTGATGGTATTCGTCGGAGCATCGAAAAAGCCGGTCACATCCGGCGCGGCAAGCGCAGCGGTCATCGAACTCTCCAAAAGCAGAAGGGGTTAGCGGGCCGCTAAGCGCCCGGCGGCCATCCCCGCTAGCATGGCGACGCTGAGCAGGGCGGCCTCGGTCGATCCTGTCCCGAGCGCAACCAGCGCCGGGCCAGGGCAGAAGCCCGCCAGTCCCCAGCCAATCCCGAAAATCGCCGGGCCGATCAGAAGGCGTCGGTCGATCCGCGTGGCGGTCGGCAGCGCGAAATGGTCGGCCAGCAGCGGGTGGCGCCAGCGCGGGATGGTCTGAAAGCCGATTAGGCCAATGATCACTGCCCCGCCCAGCACGAAGGCCAAACTGGGATCCCAGCCCCCCGTCGGAAGGGCCGCGAGATCGAGAAAATTCAGCACCTTGGCCGGATTGCTCATGCCCGAGAGGACGAGACCCAAGCCGAAGATCAGGCCGATGGCGAAATGAAGCGCAAGCCGCATGTCACACCCCCATCCAATGCCGAGTGACGAAGACCGTCAGGATCGCTGTTGTCATGAACACGCCAACCGCGACGAAGGAGCGTCTCGATAGGCGCGACAGACCGCAGACCCCGTGACCGGAGGTGCAACCACTGCCATAGACCGCGCCGAACCCGACCAGGGCACCGGCCACCAGCAGGCGCATCGGCCCGGCTTCGACCACGGCGGCGGGGCGCGTGCCGGTCAGCAGCCAGATCAACAGCGGCGCGGCGATCAGCCCGAGGATGAAGGCCGCCCGCCCGCTGGTTTCCCGGTCGGTATAGGGCGGCAACAGCCGGACCGCGATGCCGCTGATCCCGGCGATCCGTCCAAAGACGGCGAGCATTAGCACTGACGCCAGCCCGATTAAGCCGCCGCCGACCAGGGCGCTCACGGGCGAAAACGCTGTCATAGGCTTATCGCCGCGATAGGGGACAGGTACGGATGCCGAACAGCGTGTAGGCCGGGCAGAAGCGGAAGGCCGCCGTCAGCACCATCACCGCGCCCGCCGCGGTCAGCGCATACTTCCAAACGCCCCAGCCTGCGACTAAATCCTGAAGGCCCGGCACGAAAGGAAACAGAATGAGCAAGGCCCCGACCACAAACCGCAGAATCCGGTCGAAACCACCGACATTGGCCATAGCATCCTCCTGGGATATAAGGTACGATAATTAGTATATTCGCATTTTCTAAAATATCAAGCGCGAAAGACCGACGATGACCCACCCAATGGCGGTACTGCCCCTGGCGGATATGGAAGCGAAAGCGGAAGAAGCTAGCCGCGTGCTCACGGCAATGGCAAACCCCAAGCGGCTGCTGACACTATGCCATTTGCTGGAGGGGGAGAAATCGGTCGGCGCTTTGGCGGAGGCTGTGGAGTTGGCGCAGGCCGCCCTATCCCAGCATCTCGGCAAGATGCGCGCCCTCGGCTTGGTCGAAACCCGCCGCGATGGCCAGACGATCTATTACCGCTTGGCTAGCGCTGAAGTCCGGGCGATCTTGGAGACGCTTTATCGGCTTTATTGCGCCCCCGACTGCGCGTGAACGGGCAGGCCAGAAAGCAGAAAACCCCGCAGTGATGCGGGGTTTCTGAAATTTGGTGCCCAGAAGAAGACTCGAACTTCCACGCCTTGCGGCACAGGTACCTGAAACCTGCGCGTCTACCAATTCCGCCATCTGGGCAACGTCTTGGTGAAGGGGTTTCTAAAGAACCGGCGCCGCGCTGTCAACTCACTGTCACAGATAAAATTGTCAGGCTTACCGACTAACCGACCTGCGTTAGGGCAACGCCGCGCGCCGATAGGCGCGCCCAAGCAGCTTCCAGCGACCCGTTAAGGTCGATGGCACGGCAGGCATCTTGAAACACGCGGACGCGGAAGCCTTGGCGGGCGGCATCCTCGGCGCTCCACGCAACGCAGAAATCGGTGGCAAGGCCGACGCAATCGACGTGGCGCACATCGCGGTCGCGCAGATAGGCGCCAAGACCGGTGACCGACCCATCGGCCTCGGCAAAGGCGGAATAGCTATCGACGGCGGCGCGGAAGCCCTTGCGAATGATCAGCGCGGCATGGGGGACCGAGAGGTCCGGGTGAAAATCTGCGCCGGGCGATCCTTGCACGCAATGGTCCGGCCACAGGGTTTGCAGGCCGTAGGGGAAATCCATTTCCTCGAACGGCTGGCGGCCCGGATGCTGGCTGGCGAAGGATTGATGGTTCGCCGGGTGCCAATCCTGGGTCAGCACCACCAGATCGTAATTTTGCGCCAAGCGGTTGATCGGGCGGACAACCTCCTCCCCCCTCGGCACGGCCAGCGCCCCGCCTTCGCAGAAATCGCGCTGCACATCGGTGACGATCAGTACCCGGCCGGAATTTTCGCGCATTATTGATCAAGCCCCAGCACGTCGGTCATCGTGTAACGCCCGGGCGACCGCCCGCTGCACCACAGGGCGGCGCGCACGGCCCCGGCGGCGAAAATATCGCGGCTCTGGGCCTTATGGCTCAGTTCGATCCGCTCCCCCTGCCCGGCAAAGGTCACGGTGTGATCACCGATAACATCGCCGCCGCGCAGCGTGGCAAACCCAATCGTGCCAGGGGTGCGCGGGCCGGTGAAGCCATCGCGACTGCGCACCGATTGGTCGGCGAGATCGACGTTCCGCCCGCGGGCCGCCGCCTGCCCTAAGGCGAGGGCGGTGCCAGAGGGGGCATCGACCTTATGGCGGTGGTGCATTTCGACGATCTCGATATCCCAGTCAATGTCCAGGCTGCGGGCCACCCGCTCCACCAAGGCCGATAGCAGCACGACGCCGAGGCTCATGTTCGGCGCTTGCAGAATGGGGGTGGACAGGGCGGCGACGGCCAGCGCTTCTTCCGCCGCTTCATCAAGGCCAGTGGTGCCGACGATCAGCGCAGTCTGATGCTCCGCCGCCAGCTTGGCGTGCAGGGGGGTGGCGGCAGGGGAGGTAAAATCGATCACGGCATCTGCGGCGGCAAACAATGCCACTGGGTCCGCCGTCACCGGCACGCCGAGCGGCCCGAGACCGGCGAGCAGTCCGGCATCCTGACCCAGCGCCGGGGCGCCCTCGCGGTCGGTCACGCCCGCCAGGGTCGCGCCATCGGTCCGGGCGACTTGCCGGATCAGCATTTGGCCCATCCGTCCGCCGCCACCGACAATGCCGATCTTCATGACGCTTACTCCCCCCACCGATACGATCTTACCCGGATAAAGGGGTGTGCGTCGGGGCGCCTGTCAAGACCCCCCTCGCCCTTCCAAGCGCAAAGGGCTAGTCTGCGCGGCGTTCTTCCCGGAAACGTGAGGCTTGTTCCGTGCGTAAAGACCCTTCCGCCCCGATGGGCAGCGTTACTCCTCTCTGGCTCGACTCAAAAGCCCTCCAGGGCACACTGACGGGGGAGGCGGTGCGGCGGCGCATTGATCTCTATCTACCCGCCGGGCATACGGGCGACGGTTTGCCGTTGCTGGTCGATCTGGTCGGCTTTACCGCGGGCGGCCCGGCGCATACCAATTGGAAGAACCACGGGGAAAATGTGCCGGAACGGTTGGATCGGCTGATCCACAGCGGCGCCATGCCGCCGGTCGCCGTCGCCTTCCCCGATTGCTTTACCCGCCTAGGCGGCAATCAATATGTGGACTCGGTCGCCCTGGGCGCCTGGGAACAGTTCCTGATCGCTGAAATGCTGCCGCTGATCGAAGGCCAGTTCGGTTGCGGTGGCGCGGGGCGGCGGGGCGTTTTTGGGAAGTCGAGCGGCGGCTATGGCGCGATCTATCACGCGCTGAAGCATGGCGGCACGGTCTGGAGTGCGGCGGCCTGCCATTCGGGCGATATGGGGTTCGAGCTGATGTACCGGCACGAGTTTCCTGCCGTGCTGCGGACGCTCGCCAAATATCAGGGCAGCATTCCGGCGTTCCTGGAGCATTTCCATACGGCGCTGAAAACCCGCGACGAGGATTGGATGACGATCATGCTGCTGGCGCAAGCCGCCAGCTTCGATCCCGACCCTGCCGCCCCCTGGGGCTTACGCCTGCCGGTCGATCCCTATACCTGCGAACTGATCCCGGAGCGTTGGGCGGCCTGGACAGCCTATGACCCACTCAGCCTAGCGCCGCAGTATCTCGATAACCTGCGCGCGCTGAAGGCGCTGTTCATCGATTGCGGCGATGCCGACCAGTATAATCTTCTTTATGGCGCCCGGCGGATGCACCGGCTGCTGACGGAGAATGCGGTGGCCCATCTGTATCAGGAGTTTCCAGATAACCATTCCAGCATCGATTATCGTATGGACGTGAGCCTGCCAATTCTGGCGAAAGCCCTGGCGGGCTAGGCAGTCGGCGTTCCGTTAGGCATGCTTGGAATATCTGGTGGAGGCGATGATGTCGGAAGAACCCATCAATCTTGTTCTGGAACACTTGCGGGCTTTACGGCGAGAGGTGGGCGAGGTGCGCGATGATGTCCGCGACATTAAGGTTCGCCTGACCCGGATTGACAATACCGTCATCACGCTGCGCCGGGAACAGGCGAGCGATGCGGAGGGGGTGGCGCATCTCGAAGGTCGTCTCGACCGTTTTGGCGAGCGGCTGTCGCGGATCGAAACCCGGTTGGATATTCTTGATAGTTAGGAAGCGTTTGAATGGGTATTCACGATCTTTGGCTGTTCATTCTGGCGGGCGCGCTGCTGAATGTAACGCCCGGCCCCGATATGGCGCTGGTCATCGCCCGCAGCACGCAGCACGGCCCCCGCGCCGGGATCGCTGCTGCGCTGGGGATTGGTGTTGGCACCTTCTTTCATATCGCGGCGGCGGCAGTGGGGATTTCGGCGCTGATCCTAGCTTCGGCCTGGGCTTTTACCGCCGTGAAATGGATTGGCGCGCTGTATTTGATCTACCTTGGGATCCAGACTCTGCGGGCAACCTTCGGCCAGGCTCAGGCCGCCGCGCCGCTTGTCGCCGCTGCGCCCGCTAGCCTTGCACAGATTTTCCGCCAAGGGGTGCTGACCAATGCGCTGAACCCCAAGGTGGCGATCTTCTTTCTCGCCTTCCTACCGCAGTTCGTCGATGCCGATGCGCCGTCGACAGCGATGGCGTTTCTAACTCTCGGTCTGATTTTCGATGTGGTCGGAACCCTGTGGAACGTGGCGGTGGCCCTCGCCGCCGGGTGGCTTGCCGCAACGGCCCCGTCGCAGCGCCTAAAACTGTGGCTTGAGCGCGGTATCGGGGCTTTGTTCGTCGGCGTTGGGGTGAAGCTTGCCCTGTCGGGGCGGGATTAGAGCGTTTTTCGTTCGCCACGGCTCACGTCAAACGCTCTAAACTTTTGTTTTTTCAGCAAAGACTAGTCGTGGGTGTTCCACCCGCTCGGGATTTGCTCTAGCGCCGCCGCAGCAAGCAGACCACCTGCGGGGCCAGCAGGTTCGGCCAGCGCGCCGCCCAGGCCGGGATCGGCGCCCCGGCCGAATCGAGGGCGCGCAGCCGTTCGATCTCTAAGTCCAGATCGGCGGCGAGGCCTTTGAAGTCCTGTACCGTACAGAGGTGAATGTTCGGCGTATCGTACCAAGCATAGGGCAGGTCGGGCGTATTCGGCATATGCCCGCCCGCCATCAACGCCCAGCGCACCCGCCAATGGCCGAAGTTGGGGAAAGAGACGATCACCCGCCGTCCGATCCGCGCCAGATGCGCCAGCACGTCGCGCGGCGCGCGGGTCGCCTGCAAGGTCTGGCTGAGGATCGCGTAATCGAAGCTGCCCGCCGGGTAATCGCGCAAATCCGTATCGGCATCGCCCTGGATCACCGATAGGCCGCGCGCCACGCAGCCGTTCACCCCGGCTTGCGACAGTTCGATACCGCGCCCGTCCACTTGCTTGGTTTCCGCAAGATAATGCAGCAGCGCTCCATCGCCGCAGCCGATATCGAGAACCCGCACACCGGGGTCAATCATTTCGGCGATAGACAGAAGATCGCGCCGGATCATGCCAGCCCCCGCAGCGTTGCGCAGCCCTGGAAGAACCCGCGAAGCACGGCGAACATCTCCGGCTCGTCGAGCAGAAACGCGTCATGGCCACGGTCGGTCTCGATTTCGCAGAAGGAGACATTCGCCGCGACCGCATTCAGCGCATGCACCAGCGCCCGGCTTTCCGAGGTTGGAAACAGCCAGTCGGAGGAGAAGGAGAGGACGCAAAACCGCGTTTGCGTTCCCGCGAAAGCCTTCGGTAGCCCACCGAACTCGGCGGCAAGGTCGAAATAATCCATCGCGCGGGTGATATACAGGTACGAATTGGCGTCGAACCGATCCACGAAGGCCGCGCCCTGGTAGCGCAGATAGCTTTCCACCTGAAAATCGGCGTCGAACCCGAAGGTCACGGCGCTGCGGTCCTGTAACGACCGGCCGAATTTTCGGTGCAGCGCCGGTTCCGACAAATAGGTGATATGGGCTGCCATGCGGGCAACCGACAGGCCGCGCGCCGGTACCGTCCCCGCGTCGGGGTAATGGCCCTCGCGCCAGTCGGGATCGGCCATGATCGCTTGGCGCCCGACCTCGTGAAAGGCGATATTCTGCGCGGAATGCCGGTAGGAGGTGGCAATGGGCACCGCCGCGAACACCTTCTCGGGGTAATGCGCCGCCCACGACAGAACTTGCATGCCACCCATCGACCCGCCGACGACGGCGAACCATTGATCAATGCCGAAATGGCCCATCAACCGTTCCTGGGCGCGCACCATATCGTTGATGGTGATCACCGGGAAATCGATGGCATAGGCCTTGCCGGTGGCAGGATTCGTTTCCAGCGGGCCGGTCGAGCCCATGCAGCCGCCGATGACGTTGGAACAGACAATGAAATAGCGCGCCGGATCGAGAATCTTACCGGGGCCGACCAATAGGCTCCACCAGCCCTCCCGCCCCGTCACCGGGTGCTTTTGGGCGACGTATTGATCGCCGGTCAGGGCGTGGCAGATCAAAACCGCATTGCTGCGGCTTTCGTTCAGCGTGCCATAGGTGGTCACCCCGAGGCTGAAGGGCGCCAGGGTTTGGCCGCTATCGAGCGGCAACGGGGCATCGAACCGGATCACTTGCCGGGTCGTTGCGGGGATAGAAGCCGTGAGGTCAGTCATCGCGGGCGGTTACCACTCCCAAGGGCCGCAGCGGCGGCCAACTCTTTGGAACCAAGGGCGCATAGGATGCGCAACGCGCCCCGAAGGTCAATGTTTGTTTTCTCATGGGGGTAAACTTGTACCCGGATAGCCGCTTTCCCCTTCCGCCGCCCGTCCGGGCGCGCTAGGTTTGCTGCCCGACCTGAGTGCTGTAAGCGAGCCTATGATGACCGACGCGGGTGACATCCCCCCCCAGACCCCGACCGATGCGGCGCCGCAGCGGCTGGCGGCGCTGCGCGAGGAAATCGACCGGCTGGATAATCAGATCCATGATCTGCTGATGCGCCGGGCGGAAATCGTTGCCGAGGTGGGCAGCGCCAAGCGCGGCGCCAACCCCACTTTCCTGCGCCCGGCGCGCGAAGCGGAGATTTTGCGGCGCCTCGTCGCCCGCCATCAAGGCAGTCTGCCCTTCGGCACGGTTGCCCGCATTTGGCGCGAAATCGTCGGCGGCATGACGATGATCCAGGGTAAGTTCGGCATTGCCGTCTATCTGCCGGAGGGGGATGGCACCTATTGGGATTTGGCGCGCGACCAGTTCGGCGTGCTGCCGAGCGTGACGGTGCATTTGTCGGCGGGGTCGGTCTTGCGCGCGGTCAGCGACGATCCGGCGATGCTGGGGGTGCTGCCCTGGCCGCAGGAAGGCGATTCGGACCCTTGGTGGCAGTATGTGCAGCAGGCCGATGATCATACGCCGCGCATTGTTGCCCGCCTGCCTGCCTATGGCGCCGCGAATGGCCCGTCGGCCTTGGTGATCGCGCGGGCGCCGCTGGAAGCGTCGGGCGAGGATCGTAGTTTCCTGGTGGTGGAAACCTTGAAGGAAATCAGCCGAACCCGTTTGCTATCGCGCGTTGGGGCGGCGGGATTCACGGTGGATTGGATTACCGATCAGCTTGATAAGCCCGGCCTGCCGGGCCTGCATCTGATTGAGGTGGAGGGGTTCGTCATCGAAACCGACCCGCGCTTGCTGGCCCTCCACCGTGACAATCCCGAAGAAATTGGCCAACCGCGCGTGATTGGTGGCTATCCGATGCCGCTGCGCCGCAAATAAACAGTCTCCCGATTAGAAAAGTAGACATCATGAGCAAGGCCCCCGTTCCGCGCCCCGGTATTTTGGATATTGCCGCCTATGTGAGCGGCGCCAATCAGATTGGGGCGACGGTGACCCTAAAGCAGCTTTCTTCCAACGAAGGCGCGCTTGGCCCCAGCCCGGCGGCGATGGCTGCGCTGACGGCGATGGCGGGCGAGCTGCACCGCTACCCGGACGGCGGTAGTACGGCGCTGCGGCAGGCGTTGGCCAAAAAGCACGGGCTGGATGCCGCCCGCATCGTCTGTGGCGCCGGGTCGGACGAACTCATCGCCCTGCTGCTGAAGTCCTATGCGGGTCCGGGGGACGAGGTTCTCTATAGCCAGCACGGCTTCTTGATGTATCCCATCGGCGCCAAAGCGGTTGGGGCAACGCCGGTGGCCGCGCCGGAAACCGCGCTGCGCACGGATGTCGATGCTATGCTGGCGGCAGTCACGCCGCGCACGCGCGTCGTCTTCCTCGCCAACCCGAATAATCCGACCGGCTCCTATATCTCGGCGGCGGAGGTGGCGCGCCTACACGCCGGGCTGCCGTCTGATGTGCTGCTGATCATCGACGCCGCCTATGCCGAATATGCGGAAGGCCGCAACGATTACACGGCGGGCATCGACCTCGTCGAAAAATTCGCGAATGTCGTGATGCTGCGCACGTTCTCGAAGATTTTCGCTCTGGCCGCCCTGCGTCTCGGTTGGGCCTATTGTTCGGCCCCGGTGGCCGATGTGCTGAACCGCGTGCGCGGGCCGTTTAATGTCAGCCTAGCCGCCCAGGTTGCCGGGGTGGCCGCCGTCGAAGATAGCGATTTCCTCGCCCGCTCCCGCGCCCATAACGAAGCCTGGTTGCCGTGGATGACGGAAAAACTGACCGCCTTGGGTCTAAGCGTCGCCCCCAGCGCCGGGAACTTCATTCTGGTGCGCTTCCCGGATACCCCCGGCAAGACGGCGGCGGACGCTTGGGCCTATCTGTCGGAGCGGGGGGTGTTGATCCGCAAGATGCACTCTTACGGTTTGGCGCATTCCCTGCGCATCTCTATCGGCCCGGAAGAGGAGTTGCAGGAGTGCCTGCGCCTGATCACGGAGTTTCTGGCGGCATGAGTGCTGGGGTTGCCCCCTTCGAGCGGGTGTTGATTGCAGGGATTGGGCTGATCGGCAGTTCCTTTGCGCTCGCCCTGCGCCGGGCCGGGGTAGCGAAGCAGATCGTTGCCTTTGATCATACGCCGGCTCATATCGACGAAGCCTTGCACTTGGGGATCGCGGATGAGGCGGGGAATGATCCGGCGCTCGCCGCCGGGGCCGATTTGGTCGTGCTCTGCGTGCCGGTCGGCGCGTGTGGCAAGGTCGCGGCTAAGCTGGCACCCCATTTGAGCGAGGGGGCCATCGTCACCGATGTTGGCTCGGTCAAGCAGGCGGTGATCCGCGACGTGGCGCCGGTGCTGCCGCCGCACGTCCATTTTATCGCCGGGCATCCGATTGCCGGGACCGAACATTCCGGCCCTGCTGCGGGCTTTGCCGAACTGTTTGACGGGCGCCACTGCATTCTGACCCCCGCCGAGGGGGCGAACCCAGAGGCGGTGGCTCGGTTGCAAACCGCGTGGGAAGCCGTTGGCAGCCGGGTGACGATCATGAGCGCGGAGCATCACGACAGGGTGCTGGCCATCACCTCCCACCTGCCGCACCTTATCGCCTATACCATCGTCGGCACCGCCACCGACCTTGAAGAGCATATGCAGCAGGAAGTGATTAAATATTCGGCGGGCGGTTTTCGCGATTTTACCCGCATCGCTGCCTCCGACCCGGTGATGTGGCGCGATGTGTTCCTGAATAACCGCGAGGCGGTGCTGGAAATGTTGGGCCGTTTGCACGAAGACCTCGGCCTGCTCGCCCGCGCCATCCGCATCGGCGACGGTGCGACGCTGGAGGAGAAATTCGCCACCACCCGCGCCATCCGCCGGGGCATCATCGCGGCGAAACAGGCATAGGATTGCTTGCGAACGAAGGGGAAACACGCTAGGGTGGCGAAAGTTTCCTTTTTGTTCGGAGGCCCCCGTGGGCATTACTGTTTATCTGACGTTCGGCGGCACCTGCCAGGACGCCATGACCTTCTATGGCGAAGCCCTGGGCGTGACGCCGAGGTTCTACCCGTTCGCGGGCACCCCCGCCGAGGCTGAGGTTGCACCGGAATGGCGGGACAAGATGATGCACGCCGGTCTGACCTATCAGGATACGCTGTTCATGGCCTCGGATTGGATGGGGCCGGGCGAGATTTCTTATAGCGGCTTTACCGTTTCCTTGAATACGGCGAGTATCGAGGAGGCGGAACGCTTGTTCGCCGCCCTGTCGGCGGGCGGTACGGTGACGATGCCGATTGCCGAAACCTTCTGGGCGCTGCGCTTCGGCATGTTCACCGATAAATTCGGTGTGCCGTGGATGATTAACTGCGACCGCCCGGAAGCAGCCTAATCGGCACCACTGGCAGGTCCGGCGTCCCGCGCGCGATCCAGCCAGCGGCGGAGGTCGGCGAGCTTCGGCAGAAGGTCGGTAAAAAAAGCGTCCCCAAAGGCTTCGCTGAGGCGCGTCATATCGGGGCCTAGCGCGGTGATTGCCGCCGCGCGGGCCTCCCGTCCCGCGTCGGTCAAGTAAACCTTCTTACCGCGCCGATCCTCTGGGTCGGGGGTGATTGTCACGAGCGCTTTTTCGGCGAGTTTGCGCACGACCTCCCCCATGCTGGCTTTGGTCACCTGAAGCGCGCTGGCCATGCGGACCAAGCTGCGCCCGTCGCCCATCCGCACCAGATGGTTGAGGGCGGTGAACTGGGCAAGGCTCAGCCCCAGCGGCATGACCTGTTCAAACCGCCGCCCCGCCAATTGGGCAATAATCCCGATTTCATTGAGGGTTTGAAAGACGAGTGGGGGCGGGGTCTCGGTCATCAGAAAGCCATCGATAGTTTCGGCCCAGCGACGATCAGCGATGCCGGGTCGCGCCGGGGGGCGGGAGAGGTGGTGGGACCATAGCCGATCCGGGCCAGCATCTGCACGCGCTCGGGGGCATGCACCTCAAGCTCGGCCATTAGTTGGCGCTGCGCCTCGGCCATCTCGGGATATTCTTGCAGCAATTGGCTCATCGGGTGCAGCGATAAACCGGCCTGGGCGACGCTGAGGGCAAGCCGTTGATAGGCGCGCCCGGCGGCGATTTGATCCTCGCGACGGTTGCCCGGTGTTGTGAGCCAAATCAGCGCGGGCGTCGCCTCCGTCATCGCCCTATAGCGATCAAGCCCCGTTTGGAAGCTGCTGCTGGTCGGATCGGCCAGGGCTTCGCGCGTGACGATCCCAGTGCGCCCCAGCACTTCCATCATGCCACCACCAAGGTCGATGCCGTCGCGGTGTCGGGTGATTTCCTCAGCGCCAATCCGCATGAGCTTGACGCTTTCCAGAAACGTCCGGGGCAGGCGGGTTTCAATCTCCATACCGACATAGAGCAGGTCGCGCAGGCGCTTGACCCGGTCGGGGGACGCGGTCGCCGCGAGCCGGGCGTCGGCGGTGCTGAGGGCGGTCAGGGCGCGCAACTGCCCATTGCTGGGAATCTTGGTTACGTCGAACGGTTCCTTCACGCTACGGCGCTGGGTAATCGCGTGGGCCAGCGGGTCGGCTTGGCCCCCGGCGATCAAGCGTACCTCGGCGACGGGGCGATGATCGACGCCGTTTGTGGCAAAAGCCCCTTCTGGAAACAGGGTGACCTCGGCCCGATAGCCTTCCAGCCCTGCCGCCAGCGCCAAGGTTTCGATGAAACAACCCTGACCAATCACGATCTGGCGGTTGACCGGATCGGTTTCTGGCAACAGGCGGCGGCGGTCCACATACAGGCGCATCCGGTCGTCGCCGATAAGCTCGATCAGCCAGGATTGCAAATTATGCGGATTGGGGGCGAGGGCGGCATAGCTCAACGCCCGCTCTCGCGGGTTGCGGCCTTGGCCTGCGGTGCGCCACGGGGCATTCGCGGCAGCGGGAACATCGGGGATCAAGCTTATACCGACCCCTCCGGCGATCGCCGCCGTGCTTAGGGCGGCAAAGCCCCCCAGGGTCCATTTCAGGAAACGGCGGCGATTGAGCGAGGCCATGATACGCTCCAATAGTAAGGGTCCATACCGTTAGTATGGTTCCTTACTATACGATCCTGTCAAGCCCTTTATCTGGGCGCGTGGGTTTCGCAAGATTTATCAAAGCCGCCTGTGCTTCTGTAGGCGGAGAGCGAAGGGGGGCCTATGCTGGACAATTCCTACGAAGCGCGCCTGTTGCGGGTGATAGACTATCTTTGG
Organism: Elstera cyanobacteriorum; assembly: GCF_002251735.1. Taxonomy (NCBI): domain Bacteria; kingdom Pseudomonadati; phylum Pseudomonadota; class Alphaproteobacteria; order Rhodospirillales; family Rhodospirillaceae; genus Elstera; species Elstera cyanobacteriorum. Next base: position 424,123 of record NZ_NOXS01000033.1, read on the forward strand.
GCGAACCTCGATGCGCCGCTCGATCTCGATCATTTGGCGGGGGTTGCCGCCTTTTCCCCCTATCACTTCCACCGTATCTATCGGGGCGCGACGGGGGAAACGGTGGCGGAAACCGTGCGTCGGCTGCGGCTGCACCGGGCGGCGGGGGCGCTGGTGCAGTCCGACCAACCCATTTCCGAGATCGCCAACCGGGCGGGATACGGCAGCCAAGCCGCGTTCACGCGCAGCTTTTCCGCCGATTACGGCCTGCCGCCCGCGCTCTATCGCCGCCGATCCGTTGATCCTGCCCTGAAGGAGAGCCAGATGTTACCCATCGATTACGTGACGCTGCCCGATCTGCCGTGCGCCGCTGTCCCGCACCGTGGATCGTATCTCGAAATCGGGAAAGCGTTTGAAACGCTGACGGTTTATGCCGCCGGGCGCGGGCTGATCGGGCCCGAAACCCGCATGTTCGGCGTGTACCACGACGATCCCTCCGCCGTTCCGGTGGGCGATCTTCGCTCCGAAGCCTGTGTGACCGTCCCGCCTGGAACGGCTCTCGACAGCCCTGCCCAACCGCTCACCATCGCGGGGGGGCGCTACGCCGCCGCCTTGCATGTCGGTCCCTATGCGGAACTCGAGCATGCCTATCAGTGGCTGTTCGGCACCTGGTTGCCGGAAAGCGGGCAGGAGCCGGATGATCGCCCCGCGCTGGAGGAATATCTCAACGATCCCCGGACCCTGCCGCCCACCGAGTGGAAGACGCTGATCTATGTGCCGCTCAAAGGGTAGGCGACCGCCGGAATCGCCTCGCCCGGAACCGCAACGCGCAGGCTGAACAGCGACCCCGCTAGGGGTTCGGCAGCCAGTTGCTCGGCCGTCAGCCCTTCGGCGGCGCTGGTGATATAGAGGGTTTGCCGGTCCGGCCCGCCAAAGGCGACCATCGTCGGGCGGCTGACCGGCAGGCTAATCGCGTCGGTAATCGTGCCATCGGGGGCAAAGCGCAGTACGCGGCCCCCGGCGAACTGCGCGCTCCAATAGCCGCCTTCGCAATCCATCGCCGCCCCATCCGGGCGACCGCCTGCGGGCGGCAGGCTGGCGAAGATCGACCGTGCGCCGATAGCGCCCGTCGCGGGGTCCATCGGGTAGGTATAGATAGCGTGGGCGCGCGTGTCGGAATGATACAGCCGCGTCCCATCGGGCGACCAGGCAAGACCGTTGGAGACCATCACGTCGCCCGCCCGCGCCTCCAGCCCCTCGGCGGTTAGGCAGTAAAGCTGCGCGCTGCGTTCGGTGCGCGGCTCGTGCATCGTGCCGACCCAGAAGCGGCCCTGCGGATCGACCTTGCCATCGTTAAAGCGGTAGCGGCTTGGGTCATAGGGGGCGGGGGTGAGGGCGGTCTGAGCGCCCGTGTCGGGATCGAAGCGCACAAGCCCCGAGCGCAGGGCGAGCAGCAGGGCGCCATCGGAGACGCGGGCAACGCAGCCGATCGCCTCGCCAAAATGCCATTCACGGACCGCGCCCGTTGCCGGGGTTAGGCGAAACAGCGTTGGCCCGTTGATGTCAACCCACCACAGGCAGGCGCGCGGCGCATCCCAGACCGGCGATTCCCCGGTTTTGCACTGTTGCCGAACCGCCAGTTCGACCGGACCCAAGAGTCTCGACATTCCATGCTCCTTTAAGCCCCCCTCTCCCGCGCCCCTTGTAGCCGGTTTTGCGGGGCTTGTCTCTTGACCCTTGCCCGGGGGCGTGGCACACCGCGCCGCACCTTCCTTTGCGCATTGGACGCCGATTTTTCATGCTCCGCCGTCTCTACGACTGGGTGATCGCCCTTTCCGGCACCCCGCAGGCCCCCTGGGCCTTGGCCATCGTGTCCTTCGTCGAAAGCTCCGTCTTTCCGATCCCGCCCGATGTGATGCTGGTGCCGATGTGCCTTGCCAATCGGCGCAAGGCGCTGTTTTACGCGACGATCTGCACCCTGGCTTCGGTCGCGGGCGGGTTCCTCGGCTATGCCATTGGCTATTACCTGTGGGAAGCGGTCGGCTCCTGGGTCATCCAGACCTATGGTCTTGGGGCGAAGTTCGACGAGTTTCAAAAGGCCTTTGCCGAGTATGGCTGGTGGATCATCGTTCTGAAGGGGATGACGCCAATCCCCTATAAGCTGATCACCATCGCCTCGGGCGTTGCGCATTTTCCGCTGCTGGCTTTTACGGTCGCGTCGATCCTATCGCGGGCGATGCGCTTCTTTCTAATCGCCGGGCTGCTGCACTTCTTCGGCGAACCGATCCGCTTGTTTATCGAGAAATATCTGACCTTGCTGACCACGGTTTTTGCCGTGCTGCTGGTTGGCGGGTTCGTCCTGCTACGCTATCTCTAAGGCATGACCGACCGCCCCGATAATTCCGCTCAAAAAGCGTCTGCCGCCTACCGCCAACCCGCGCTTGATCCAGAGTTTCTGCTGGGCGATTCGATGCGCGGTGTGCGCTTCCTCATGGAATACGCCAAGGCGGAGGAGCATCTGCGCCGACATGCCATTGCCTCCACCATCGTGGTTTTCGGCAGTGCGCGGGTAAAGCCGGGCAGCCCTTGGTACGAGGCGGCGCGGGCCTTTGGCGCCTTGGCGTCCCGGCGCGGTGGGGCCTTGATCGACCGGCCAGAGGGGCGGGAGCATGTGATCGCCACCGGCGGCGGGCCGGGGATTATGGAAGCCGCCAATCGCGGTGCGGCGGAGGTTGGGGCGCCGACTATCGGCTTCAACATCACCCTGCCGCACGAGCAGGAACCGAACGCTTTTTCAACGCCGGACCTAACCTTCCGCTTCCATTATTTCGCCATGCGCAAGATGCATCTGGCGATGCGCGCCGCCGCCCTGGTGGTCTTTCCCGGCGGTTTCGGCACGCTCGATGAACTCTTCGAACTGCTGACCCTGCGCCAGACCGGCAAGATCGACCATGATCTGCCGGTAATCCTGTTCGACCGGGGGTTTTGGACGAAGCTGCTCGATCTTCAGGTCATGCTCGACGCCGGAATGATCGCGGAGAGAGATTTAAAGCTCTTCACCTATGCCGATACGGCGGCGGAGGCGTGGGAGTTGCTGGCGGCACGGGGATTGGGGCGCGCCTAAGACCAGTCGCCGACAAATGCGGAGGATATATGCTTCCCCGGTTGATAGGTTTAATGGCCCTAAGCGGGATTGTTGGTTTCTGCGCCGGAATTGGGTTTACGACCGTCACCGACGATATAAAGCCTTCCTTGCCGCCCATTCTCCAAAGTGACGATCTGTATCGTCTCATTATTGAAAATCCGTCGCTCGATCAGGCGGTGATTAACTATGAGGGGCGCCGGGCCGCTACTTTGTGCCTAGCAAAATCCTATCAACCACCCACTCGGTCGGAGCTTTCCCTGCCCTCAAATATTCATGATATGTTGAACAACGATGCTGACATCACTAATTTCATGATTTTCTTCGATGATCATGGCGAACTGCTTTTCAGTTTGACGGCGCATTATGGTGATATTCCCAAAAGAGTCGGTTTAAGTTGGGGGGAATGTCTTGATTTTCTCAAAAAAACGCAATAATTATTATATTTTCTATTTTTGTGGTGAGATAGTGTTTTTATTGCTTTCTTAAAAAATTGTTTTGGGGGGATATAATGAAAAAAGAAAAATTGAATTTGTTCATGATAAGAATTATGAGTAGAGCAATTTCAGTAATTGCGTTTATCTACATTATTTTTCTTTTTTATAAAGAAATTGATCGTATTATTTTTCCCTTGCCTCCATCCGAAGTGCCTAAAAACGAACCTTTAATTATCCGTAGTCAGAGTGTCTTTTATGAATATACAGACAATCTACGTCCCTCTGGACGACGGTTCTCTCATGATGGGAAGCAGGTTGGGCTAGTCTGTGCTCTATCGGTCTATGACCGTCCAAAAATGGCAACTCCTTCCCATTCCTCCTATATCGATGCGTGGCTCTCCAACGAATTTGGAAGGGCCTTCTTAGTGCTCTACGATGAGCAGAAAAATTACATTGGTGCGGTAGAGGTTGATGATTCGAGGGCAAACCCCAGCCCCCTATCATGGGGCGATTGTATGGCTCTTCCCGAGTAGTCGGCTGGCAAGACGGTGCTTCTAACGAACCACCACGCAATCAACTTGCCGCTCCTTGAGCGCCCGGCAGAGGCTTTGTGCCTCGGGTGCGGGGAGCAGTTTACCGAGATAGACGCGCGTCCAACCATCGGCGCCCGTGTCGTGGGTCAGGGAGAGGCCGTCGCGCCAATCGGCGGTTTTGCGGAAGAAATCGCGCTCGAAAGGTTTCAGGCTGCTGGCGTCGCGTAGGGCGGCGACCCGGATGCGGCTATCGCCCACCGGCGCGGGTTTTACGGCACTGGGGGCCGGGGGAGGGGCCACGGGCGGCGGTTCGGGGGAGCGCGCGGGCGTTTCCGGGATCGGCGGCGCGACCGATTTCCGCACCGGGGGCGGGGCCGCTTCCGCCAAGGCCGTATGGTCAACTGTCACCGCCGGGGCGGGCGGTTTTGGCGCGGGCATTGGGAAGGTGCGAACAACGGCATCGGGCCGCCCCGGCACCGGGTCGGGCGCGCGGGTAACGACCTGGGGCGCCCAATTATCGGGCGGGCGCGGGGCATTGGGATCGGGCAGGGCGAAGCGGAAGCTTGGGGACTTCCCTTCCCGCCGCGCGACTTCGGACGCGGCGAGCCCATGGCCGCCCGCAGCGGCGCTTTTGAAGCGGCTCAGCGCCTCCGCCTCTTCCGCCGGATCGTTGCCTGCCAGCAGCAGGCCCAGCCGATAGCTTGCCTCGCGGTGACCGTGATCGGCGGCGCGGGTGAGAAAATCCCGCGCGCCCGCGCGGTTGCGATAGGGCGCGGGCGCCGTCGCCAACAGCAGGCCCAGTTGATATTCCGCCTCCGGCTCCCGAGCATCCGCCAGCGGTTGCCACAGGCTTTGCGCTTCGGCCCAATCCTGGCGGGCGAGGGCTTCCAGCACCTGCACCTGGGTTTCGGCGACATCGCGCGCTTGCGCCCCGGTCAACGCTCCGAGGACGAGCAGCGCGGGCAGCAGGCGGATCATTCGGCGGCGAGCTTGGCGCGGCTGCGCGCGGCGGGCCGGGTCGCCTTCGGTTCGGGCGGGGCGACGGTATCGAGCACGGCAAGCAGCGCCCGGCGCAACTCCTCCACCTTACTGGGCCGTTCGAGCTTCAGGCCGAAAATATCCTTCACATAGAAAACGTCCACCACCTTTTCGCCGTAGGTGGTGATCTTGGCGGCGCCGATTTGCAGGTTTTGCTTGGTGATGGTGCTGCCAAGATCGTGCAGCAGCCCTGGCCGATCGCGGCCATTGATCTCGACCACCGTGGACGTGGCAGAGGCGGAATTATGCACCAGAACACGCGGCGGCACGGTAAAGACCTGGGTGCGCGCCGGGCCGCTGCGCTGGGTCTTGAGATCGGCGAGCGACTTCAGCCGCCCGGACAGGGATTGTTCGATCAGCACGGCCAGGCGCGCCAGCTTATCGGGCCGGTCGAAGGCGCCGCCGTCCTGGTCTTGCACCGTGAAACTATCCAGCACCATCGAGTTCGATAGGGTGAAAATCCGCGCGTCGACGATATTCGCCCCGGCAACCGCCAAGGCCCCGGCGATGCGGGCGAACACGCCCGGATGGTCCCCCGTATAGATGGTCACATCGGTCACGCCGCGCTTGGCATCGACGCGGGTTTCGACCGACAGCGGCGCGCCGTCCAGCATGGCGCGGCGGATCATGCGGGCATTGCGCGCCAAAATCGCCGGGTCGGCGGACAGCCAGTAGGACGGGCTGCCGAGGGCGATATGGGCGTTGAAATCCGCCTCCGCCCAATCGTCCAGCAGCTTGCGCATTTCGGTATGCTGGGCTTGCAGCCGCCGTTCGAGCGGGCTGACGCCTTCCACCGGTTCGGCGGTCAGCTTAGCTTCGGCGAGGGTGTAGAGCTCGCGCAGCAGCCCGGCCTTCCAATTGTTCCAGACTTTCGGACCAACGGCGCGAATATCGGCGACGGTCAGGATCAGCAGCAGCTTCAACCGTTCCGGCGACTGCACCAGATCGACGAAATCCTGCAAGGTCTTCGGATCCTGCAAATCGCGGCGGAAGGCGGTATTGCTCATGGCGAGATGCTGGCGCACCAGCCAGGCGACGGTTTCCGTCTCCTCCGCCGTCAACCCCAGGCGCGGGCAGAGCTTATAAGCCACCTGTTCGCCCAAGACCGAATGATCGCCGCCGCGCCCTTTGGCGATATCGTGCAGCAGCACCGCGACATACAGCGCCCGGCGCGATACCAGCGTTGGGAAGAGGGCGGTGGCCAGCGGCGCTTCGTCCTTCAGTTTGCCTTTTTCGATCGCGGCCAGAATGCCGATGGCGAACAGCGTATGCTCGTCCACCGTAAACACATGGTACATATCGTACTGCATTTGGGCGACGACCCGGCCAAAATCCGGCACAAAGCGGCCCAGCACCCCGGCTTCGTTCATCCGGCGCAGCGCTTGTTCCGGCTCGTTGCGCGACGCGAGCATTTCAAGAAACAGCCGGTTGGCGTCCGGGTGATCGCGCAGCTTGGCGTCGATCAGCTTCAGGTTTTGTGTGACGAGCCGAAGGGCGGTCGGGTGAATATCGAAGCCCGTGCGGTCGGCCTCCCAAAACAGCCGGATCAGGTTTACAGGGTCGGCTAAAAAGGCTTCCTTTTGCCCGATGGAAAGACGGTTCCCCTCGACGATAAAACCGTCCTTCTCGTGCTTTTTGGTCCCGAACCAGCGGTGCAGGGCGGAGGCTTTGGGCTTGCGCTTCTGTTCCGCTTCCAAGGCTGCGCAGAAGATGCGGGTGAGGTCGCCCACGTCTTTCGCCACCAGAAAATAATGCTTCATAAAGCGTTCGACACCGCGCGTGCCCGCGTGGTCGGTATAGCCCATCGCGGCGGCCAGTTCGCGCTGCACGTCGAAGGTCAGCCGCTCTTCCGCCCGGCCCGCCAGATAGTGCAGATGGCAGCGAATGGTCCAGAAGAAGGCCTCGGCTTTCGCGAATTTATTGGCTTCCGCCGTGGTCAGCACGCCGCGCAGCGGCAGGGCGGCGACGTCATCGACCTGATAGGCGTATTTGGCGATCCAATAGAGCGTATGCAGATCGCGGAGGGCGCCTTTGCCTTCCTTGATATTCGGCTCCAGCACATAGCGGCTATCGCCCATCCGCTCGTGCCGCGCGTCGCGCTCGCCCAGTTTGGCTTCGACGAAATCAAGCGCGGTGCCGGTCACCACTTCGGCGGCAAACCGGCGCTTCAGGTCGCTGTAGAGCGCTTGATCCCCCCAAACGTAGCGCGACTCCAGCAGGGCGGTACGGATGGTTTGGTCCTGCCGTGCCATGCGCAGGCATTCTTCGACCGAGCGGGTAGCGTGCCCGACCTTCAGCCCCAAATCCCACAGCATATACAGCATATATTCGACGATCTGCTCGCCGACCGGGGTTTGCTTATAGGGCAGCAGGAACAGTAGATCGACGTCGGAAAATGGCGCCATTTCCCCGCGCCCATAGCCGCCGACGGCGACTACTGCCAGCCGTTCAGCCTGGGTGGGGTTTGGGGTTTGGTAGACCCGCAGCGTCGTATCGTCATAGAGCACGCGGATGAGTTGGTCGGTCAGATAGGCCATCGCCCGCGCGGTTTCGATGCCGCTGGCGCCGCCCGCCAGAAAGCGCCGTTTAATCTCGTCCCGCCCGTGGGCCAACGCCTGTTTCAACTCGGCGAAGACGGCCGTGCGCCGCGCCGGGCTTTGCCGGTCGGTGAAGGTAAGGGCGGCGAGCGTCAGATCAAGCGTGCGACGTTCGATCAGGGCGCGGCGGGCTTTGGGATACGTGGGCGAGCGGACCATGCGGCAAGTTTAATCATTTTTGCTAGGAACGGAAACATCACACCAAACAGCGCAGCTTTTTGTTTAATGCGGCCCTGAGAATGGTAATCTTGCGCCTGAGTTGCCCGAGGGAGATGGAATGAGCGCGGCCCTGAATGCCAGTTTAAAGCAAGCCATTGTTGCCGCGCGCGGCGATAAGGCCGATGCCGCGCGCCGTCTGGTTGCCCTCGCCAAGCATGACCCGGAGGTGATGCTGGCGCTGGTCGAGCCCTATTTACAGGGCATCGCTTTTGATGCGGTGAATAAAGTTCTCGCGCGTGCTGCGGTGAAGGGGGGCGCCCCTGCCGAAAGTGTGGCGGCCCCAGCCCGCACGCGCGCCCCCAGCGCCCCGGCGCATATTCTAGCCTCGTCCGTCGAAACCCTGCCGCCGCCGACCGTGACCGCCCCGCCGAAGGCCGACCCCGTCCCGGTTCCGACCCCGGCGCCGGTTGCTCCCGCGCCCGCTGCGGCGGCTAAACCGGCGCCCAAGCCTGCGCCGAAACCCGCCGCGCCGCGCCGCCCGTTGAAACCGGGGGAAATCCCGTCTGAAACTTTGGATGCGATCTTTGATCAGATCGGCAAGACGCTGCCGCCGGTCAAACGCTCCGTCCGTCAACCGAAAACGCCGGAAGAAGCGATGATGCAGGGCGTGGGCCGCGACCCCAACGGCCCGCCGCCGCCGGTGGCCGGGGCGCGGCACCAGAAAGCCATTCTGGCGATGGCGCAGAGCTTCAAAAAGCGCTGACCCGGCCCTATCTACGATCAGGGGAGGCGGGCATGAAAACCATCGTCATTACCGGCGGTAGCCGGGGGATTGGCCGGGCAACGGCGGTTCTGGCCGGGGCGCGCGGTTGGTCGGTCACTGTCAATTATACCCGCGATGCCGCTGCTGCAGCGGATACCGTTGCGGCGGTCAGTGCTGCCGGAGGGAAAGCCCTTGCGGTTCAAGGGGACGTGACGGTCGAAGCCGATGTCATTCACCTCTTCGATACCGCGCAGGCGGCGTTCGGCCCGCTTGATGGGGTCGTTGTCAATGCCGGGATCGTCGCCCCGGCGGCCTGTTTGGCCGATATGAGCCTTGATCGCCTAACCCGCATGTTCGACGTGAATATCCTTGGCGCCTATCTGACCGCCCGCGAAGGGGCGCGGCGCCTGCCGTTGGATCGCGGTGGGCGCGGCGGGTCGATTGTGCTGGTTTCATCCGCCGCCTCCCGCCTCGGGTCGGCGGGGCAATATGTCGATTACGCCGGAACCAAAGGGGCAATGGATACGCTTGCTCTCGGTTTATCGCGGGAATTGGCGGGCCAAGGCGTGCGCGTCAATGCCGTGCGTCCTGGCATCATTGAAACCGATATTCACGCCAGCGGCGGTCAGCCCGACCGGGCGCAAACGCTGGGTACCACAAGCCCCCTCGGGCGGCCGGGCCGGGCGGAAGAGGTGGCGGAAGCCATTCTCTGGCTGCTCGGCGATGCCGCTTCCTATACCACCGGCGCCTTGCTCGATGTTGCGGGCGGGCGCTGATTTTCCCTGACTGGAGAGACAGATGACGATTCCCGCTCTTAGCGGTGCGCGGATGCTGCACACCATGATCCGCGTGTACGACCTCGATAAATCCATCGATTTCTACACCCGGCTGTTGGGCATGAAACTGCTGCGCCGCAAGGATTACCCGGACGGTAAATTCACGCTGGCCTTCGTTGGCTATGGCGACGAGGCGGACCATACGGTCATCGAACTTACCCATAATTGGGATCACGAACCCTATGATCTCGGCAGCGGCTTCGGCCATATTGCCCTCGGTCTGCCGGATATTTATGCGGCCTGCGAACAATTAGCGGCGGCTGGGGCCAAGATTACCCGCGCCCCCGGTCCGATGAAGCACGGCACCACCCATATCGCCTTCGTCGAAGACCCGGATGGCTATAAGATCGAATTGATCCAGAAAGCGACGCTGTAAGTTACGCGGCGGGGCTGGGCAGCCGGGCTTCCACCCGGTTGCGCCCGTTCACTTTGGCGCGATAGAGCGCCCGGTCGGCGCGGTCGATAGCCTCGTTCAGCCCCTCGCTAATATCCTGTCCCCAAGCAACGCCGATGGAGACGGTGACGCCGATGGGGCTGGTCTGGGTTTCGATCCGCTGATCGGCAATGCGCTGGCGCAACCGCCCGGCGAAGGCAACGGCGGCGGGGCCGGGGCAGCCCGGCAGCAGCAGTACGAATTCCTCGCCACCAAACCGCGCCACCAAATCGCCTTCCCGGCATTGCTGGCGGCACAGGCGGGCAACGGCTTGGATGACCGTATCGCCCACCCCATGCCCGTGGGTATCGTTGATCGCTTTGAACCGGTCGATATCGAGGACCAGCACGCTGAGATCAGTCTGCGGTTTGCCCACGAATCGTGCCTCGACCGCCTCGAAAAAGCCGCGCCGGTTCAGCAGGCCGGTCAGCGGGTCGGTCTGCGCCATTTCCTTCAGCACGCTATTATGTTCGGCGAGGGCAGAGGCTTCGGCGCTGACCGTGGCTAAATCCTGTTCGTAGGTGCCGATGCGGCGGACCAAGGCGCGCAGGGCCTGCGACAGGCGCACAACCTCCCGCGACCCGCCGGAGCGCGAGAGAAAGGCTGTTTCGGGCCGGTCGCTGCTGCGCCGTGCATCCTCCGCCAGCCGGTTGAGCGGCGCAGTCAGGCGGCGGGCGACGAGATAGCTGATGCCGGACCCGATAAGGGCGGCAATCGTGCCGAGCAGCAGCAGCCCTCCCTCGATTTCCCGGATTGGCGCATAGGCGATCTCCATCGGCGTCATCGTTAAGACCCGCCACCCTAAACCGGGGTAATCGCGGTATCCATTGGCGCTATCATAGCCGACGAGCCATTCCGACGACTCGACCGTCTCCCGCCGGGCGCCGGTTTCGCCCCTCAAAGCGGCTTGAACGGCGGGCAGATGGTCCATCGCCTCGCCGATATTGGGGCCGAGCAGCACGCGCCCGGTTCCATCGAGCACGCGGATATCGGTTCCGGGAAAGATGCGCTGCGGCACCAGCAGCGCTTTCCGCATCTGTTCCGCCCATGACCAATAGAGATGAACACCGATTACACCAACCAAGGTGCCGCGCGTATCATAGATTGGGGCCGCAACATCAACGAAGCGCAACGGTTCGCCACCATCGGGGCGCAGCAGCCGATTGAGCAGCAGGGCTTCGTGCAGATCGCCCGCGAAAGGGCCTTTCAGGGCGGCCTTGAACCAGGGGCGTTCGGCGACCGACTGGCCCTCCAGCATCTTACCGGTCGATGCCTCGATAATCCCATCGGGCCGGGCAAAGCCGATCCAGGCATAGCGCGGAAAGCTGCGCTGTAAGTCAGCCATCCACTGCCGCCGCTTTGCCTCGCGCGCACTGCTTTCGGCGACATAGGGGTCGAGCCGGGCGAAGGTTTGTACTTGGCTGTAAACGTCGAACATATCTTGGTCGAGCCGTTCGGCCATTTCATGGGCCAAACCGCTCAGCCGTTCCCCGATTCGGGCTTCTAGACGTTCAGAAAGCCGAAGGTTTAACAGACCAATGGTTGCAAAGGAGCACACAAGAATAATAACGGCAGTAAGGGCCGAAATTTGAACACTTAATGAAAACCGCTCCAGAAACTGTTTATCCATCGGTCGTCAAAGAATAATCGTCAGGAAACCGGCTCACCCTAGAGCGAAATCTACGCTGCGGCAATCGTGAGGACGCAAAAACGAAAAAAGGGGCGGAAAGCCGCCCCTTTTTCATACCATAATACCGGATTTATTCGGCGGCCTGGGCCAACTCCGGCGCCACCCAGCGCAGAATCGGCTTGCGGGCGGCCAGGGTTTCATCAAGGCGGCGGCGCGGCGTTAGGCGCGGGGCGGCGTGGAACGCCTCCGCTGTGCCGGCCTTGGCCTTGTCCGCCAGGCTGCGCATGACGGCGATGAACTGGTCCAAGGTGGCCTTATCTTCCGTCTCGGTCGGTTCGATCAGCATCGCCCCATGCACGACCAGCGGGAAATACATGGTCATCGGGTGATAGCCTTCGTCGATCAGCGCCTTGGCAAAATCGAGCGTGGAGACGCCGGTATCCTTCAGGAAATCGTCGTTGAACAGCACTTCGTGCATGCACGGCCCTTCGAAGGGGGCGGAGAAGACATCCTTCAGGCTGGCCAGAATGTAATTGGCGTTCAGCACCGCATCCGACGAGACCTGCCACAAACCATCGGCCCCGTGGCTGAGCATATAGGCCAGCGCGCGGACGAACATGCCCATCTGGCCGTGGAAGGCTTTGAGCCGCCCGAAGCTCTGGGCCGCTTCGGCCTTGGCCTGTTCCAGCACGGCATAGCTGCCGTTCTGATTGACCACCCAGGGCAGCGGGGCGAAGGGCGCGAGCGCGTCCGACAGCACCACCGGCCCCGAACCCGGACCACCGCCGCCGTGCGGGGTGGAGAAGGTTTTGTGCAGGTTGATATGCATGCAATCGACGCCGAGGTCGGCCGGGCGGACCCGGCCGACGATGGCGTTGAAATTAGCGCCGTCGCAGTAGAAATAGCCGCCCGCGCCGTGGATGGCGTCGGCAATCTCGCGGATGTCGCGCTCGAACAGCCCGCAGGTATTCGGATTGGTCAGCATGATCGCTGCCACATCCGGCCCCAGCTTGGCCTTGAAGGCATCGAGATCGACGCGGCCTTCGGTGGTCGCCGGGATCGGATCGACGGTGAAGCCAATCGCGGCAGCGGTCGCCGGATTGGTGCCGTGGGCCGATTCGGGCACCAGCACCCGCGTGCGGTGGCTTTCGCCGCGCGCCGCGAGGGCGGCCTTAATCGCGACCATGCCGCAGAATTCCCCATGCGCCCCGGCGGCGGGGGACATGGCGACGGCGGGCATGCCGGTCAGCGTCTTCAGCCAATGGGCCAGGGTATCGATCAACTCCAGCGCGCCTTGCACGGTGGAAATCGGCTGCAACGGGTGCACGTCCGAGAAACCGGGCAGCCGCGCCATGCGTTCATTGAGGCGCGGATTATGCTTCATCGTGCAGGAGCCGAGCGGGAAGAAGCCCGAATCGATGCCGTAGTTCTTCTGGCTCAGGCGGGTGAAATGGCGCACCACCTGCGGTTCGGCGAGATCGGGCAAGCCTATGCCGCCGCGCCGGGCAAGCCCGCCCAAGCGGTTCGGAGCCTGCGGGGCGTCCGGCAGATCGACGCCAAGACGGCCCGGCTGGCCGAGTTCGAAGATCAGCCCTTCTTCCAGCACAAGGCCCCGGTTGCCGGAGAAGGTTTCGACAGACGCCGTTTCAGCGGCGGTTTCGCGGGCGCTACGGCCCTGGGAACGGTCGAGAAGGGTCATGCCAGCACCTCTTTCAGCCCGGCGACGAGCGCGTCCATATCCTCGTCGGTCACGGTTTCGGTGACGGCGACGAGCAGGTGATTCTTAAGGTCGGAATGATCCGGCCACAGGCGGGCGGCGGGCACCCCGGCCAGAATGCGCTTCTGGGCCAGGGCTTCAACCACTGCCGAGGCATCCTTCGGCAGCACCAGCGTCACTTCATTGAAGAACGCTTCGTTCAGCACGCGCACGCCCGGAACCGCCTTCAGCTTTTCAACGAGCTGGCTGGTCTTGGCGTGATTGAGCGCCGCCAACTGCGTAAAGCCGGTTTCGCCCAGCAGCGACAGATGCACGGTGAAAGCGAGGGCGCAGAGGCCCGCGTTCGTGCAAATATTGCTGGTGGCCTTCTCGCGCCGGATGTGCTGCTCGCGGGTCGAGAGCGTTAGCACCCAGCCGCGCTTACCGTCGGCATCGACGGTTTCGCCGCAGAGACGGCCCGGCATCTGGCGCATGTATTTTTCGCGCGTGGCAAAGAGACCGACATAGGGGCCGCCGAAGTTAAGGCCACTGCCGATAGACTGGCCTTCGGCGACGACGATATCCGCCCCCATCGCCCCCGGCGGCATCAGCGCGCCCAGGGAAACGGCTTCCGTCACCACAACAACCAGCAGCGCCCCTTTGGCGTGGGCGGCATTGGCCAACGGCGTCAGATCGCGGATATGCCCGAAGACGGAGGGGTTTTGCACGACGACGCAGGCGGTCTGATCGTCGATGCGGGACGCGAGATCTTCCAGGCCTTCCGGGTCGGCAGCGGCGCTATCCAGCGTGAAATCGCCATAGGCGGCGTGGGTCGCGGCGATTTCCGCATAATGCGGGTGTAGCCCACCCGACAGGATCGCCTTCTTGCGCTTGGTGACGCGGGTCGCCATCACGACGGCTTCAACGCAGGCGGTGGAACCGTCGTACATGGAGGCGTTCGCCACCTCCATGCCGGTCAGCATCGCGACTTGCGTTTGAAACTCGAAGAGATATTGCAGCGTGCCTTGGGCGATTTCCGGCTGATACGGCGTGTAGGCCGTCAGAAACTCGCCGCGCTGGATGATGTAATCGACGCTGGCGGGCACATGGTGGCGATAAGCCCCGGCGCCGACGAAGAAAGGAACTTCGCCCGCAACCAAGTTCTTACCGGCCATCGCCTTCAACTGCCGCTCGACCGAGAGTTCCCCGGCGTGGTGCGGCAGATCGACCGGCGCGCGGCGCACGGCGGCGGCGGGAACATCTTTGAACAGGGCATCGACGGAGGGGGCGCCGATAGTGGCGAGCATCGCCCGCCGGTCGGCCTCGGTCAGCGGCAGATAGCGCATGTTAGGCTCCGATATGGGCCTGATAGGCCGCTTCGTCCATAAGACCGTCGAGTTCGCCAGCGTCGGCCAGGGTCAGTTCGAAGAACCAACCATCGCCCTGCGGATCGGTGTTCACTAGGCTGGGATCGTCCGGCAGCGCGTCGTTGACCGCCGAAATCGTGCCGGAAACCGGGGCGTAAATGTCCGACGCGGCCTTAACCGACTCGACCACCGCGGCTTCCTTGCCCTTGGCGAATTTGGCGCCAACGGTGGGCAGATCGACGAACACCACGTCGCCCAACTGTTCCTGCGCATAGGCGGTAATGCCGACGCGGGCGGTGGTGCCGGTGATCAGCACCCATTCGTGATCTTCGGTGAACTTCAAGCTGCTCATGACGGAAAGCCTTTCTTAGCGAACGTAACGATGGGGCGTGAACGGCAGGGCGGCAACCTGGGCCGGAACCGGCTTGCCGCGCAGTTCCAGGAACAGGGCGCGGCCCACGGCGGCATGGCTGGCAGCGACATAGCCCATCGCCACGGGACCATTGACCGTGGGGCCAAAGCCGCCGCTGGTGACCGTGCCAAGAAACTCGGTCAGCGCGGCATCGGCGTAAATCTTCGCCCCTTCGCGCACGGGCGCCCGGCCTTCCGGTTGAAGGCCGACGCGGCGGCGGCTGGTGCCATCGGCCAACTGCTGCTGCACCACGGACGCGCCGGGGAAACCGCCTTCGGCGCGGCGGCGCTTGGAAATCGTCCAGGCCAGATCGGCTTCGATGGGCGTAGTATCCTGGGTGATGTCGTGACCATAGAGGCAAAGCCCGGCTTCGAGCCGCAGCGAATCGCGCGCGCCGAGGCCGATGGGTTTCACCCGCGCATCGGCAAGCAAGGCCTGCGCCAGCGACTGCGCAGCGCTATTCGGCACCGAAATTTCGAACCCATCTTCGCCGGTATAGCCGGAGCGGGTGATGAACAGCGTCACCCCGCTCCAAGCAAACTCCGCCCCCGACAGGAAGCCCAAGTCTTCAACGCCCTCGATCAGCGTTTCCAACACGGTCACCGCCTGCGGGCCTTGCAGCGCCAGCAGCGCGGCGTCGTGATGCTCGATCACCTCGCAATCGGGCAGCTTGGCGCGGAAACGGGCAATATCCTGGGTCTTGCAGGCGGCATTGACGACGACGAACAGCCGATCTTCGAGCTTGGTCACCATCAGATCATCAAGGATACCGGCGGCATCGTCGGTCAGCATCGTATAGCGCATGCGGCCCGGCTTCAGCGCCTGGATGTCGCCCGGCACCAGCCGTTCTAGCGCGGCGGCGGGATCGGCGCCATTCAGGCCCCGGATCGTCACTTGCCCCATGTGCGACACGTCGAACAGCCCGGCGCTGCTGCGCGTGAAATTATGCTCGGTTAGAATGCCGGTCGGATATTGCACCGGCATGGCATAGCCCGCGAAGGGCACCATGCGTGCCCCAAGGGCGCGATGCAGCGCATCGAGCGCGGTGGTCAGCAGGGGAGTCTCGGTATCGGTCACAGTCTGGGTGCCTTTCGCGCAAGCGATCTCGCGTGCCGTCCTCCGACGGCGGGCACCCCCTCTGTCTTTAAACCTGAAAGATCGACCGGGCTTTCACCCAGCTTGCCTCGTCGGTGGACGGCAGACGCCGCCGCTTTCCAGAGCAGCCTTTCCCTGTGCGGTCCATTTGCCTGAGAGTTTCCGGGGCGGGTTGCTCCTTCGGCGGCGGACGGCTCCGCGCTCTCCCACGCAGGGCTTTATGACCTAAGGGCAGGTATGGGGGATTCGGGCCGGGAAGTCAATTGGCCTTCCCCCCGTGTGAATTAGTTATTCTGGATCGAGACCCCATTGCTATCGATCCGCAACTCCAGCCCCTTCGGCTTTGTCTGCTCACGGTAGATATAGGCGCCAAGGCCTGCAATCACAGCGATCAGCACGCCGATTAGAATATAGCCGAATTTGTTCATGCTGCCCGCCGTAAAAGTCCGAGAACGACCAAGAAGATAATCGCGCCGATGGTGGCGTGCAGGATCGCCGACAGAATACCGCCGCCAAAAACTAAGCCGACCGAGGGCAAGATCAGCCCTGCGACGAAAGCGCCGACGACGCCAACAACGGCATTGCGGATAAAGCCGAAGCCGCCTCCCGCCACCACTAGGCCCGCGAGCCAACCGGCGACGGTGCCGACGAACAGAAAAACCAGCAACGAGGGAACGCCCATGATCGACCTCCCAATCGGGTGAGGAGACCCGCAGCCTATTGCAGAATCAGGTAATTATTGACGTAACCGACCTTCTGGGTGCGCACGCTCATTGTCACGCGGCGGCCATCGGCGAATTGCAGGGTGATCGAGCCTTTTGGTGAGCCGTTCGGGTGGGTCGCCTGAATAACGATCCCGGCGGCGGCATCGAAGGCTAGCTTTAAGCCGCGATCCATTTTCGATTTCATCACCTGATAGCCGCGCGGCGGTAGGATATAGAGCTGCCCAACGTCGGGCACGACGCCGTTTAGCGTCTGGCTATCGCGCACGGTCAGAACCTTGCGCTCCTCCTTCGCCGGGCCTGCCGCAGCGGCGGGCAGGGCGGTGAAGCAGGCGAGCAGCAGAAGCGGCAGCAGGCGGCGCATGGTCATTCCTTTGAAACCTGTTCGGCAAAGATCGCCTTCAGATCAGCCTCGGTCAAGGCGCGCCAGTCGCCGGGGCCTAATTGTCCCAAATCAAGACCGCCGATCTGGGCGCGGTGCAGGGTTTCGACGTGATTGCCGACGGCGGCCAGCATCCGCCGCACCTGATGGTAGCGCCCTTCGGTCAGGCGGACCTCCACCTGTTTGCCATCGTCCGAAACCGCGCGCAGCCCGGCGGGTTTGCACGGGGTTTTTTCGCCCTGAAGCGTCAGGGTGCCGCTCGCGAAAATGGCGGCCTCATCCCCGCGCAGCGGGCGGGCGAGGGTGGCTTGATAGAGTTTTTCCACCTTGCGTTTGGGCGAGATGATCTTATGCAGCAACTGCCCGTCGTCGGTCATCAGCACCAGGCCGGAGGTGTCCTTATCCAGCCGCCCCGCGACCGACAGCACCGGGTCGCGGCGGCGGAAGCGGGCGGGCAGCAGATCATAGACCAGCCGCCCCGGGTCTTCCGTCGAACAAACGAAGCCGACCGGCTTATGCAGGATCAGCGTCAGCGGCGCCGGGTCCAGCGGTTCGCCATCGGCTTTCAGGCGGGCAGGTTCGATGCGCGGATCATCTTCTAGCACCGTGCCGTCGGTCAGCGACAGGCGGCCATCGGCGATCCAGCCTTCGGCTTCCCGGCGCGAGGCGCAGTAGCCCAAGGCCATCAACCATTGCGAGGCGCGTTTCAGCATCAGCGCACCGCCGTCAGCAGTTTGAAGCCGTCCGCTTCGGCGATTTGCTGCCAGGACGCAAACTCTGCCTCAAGCTCCCGCTCGTAGGGCAGGGTGATATTGGCAACGAGCATCAGCCGCCCGCCCGGCTTTAGCCCGTGGGCGGCGGCGCGGATGAAGGCGCGGCCCAAATCCGGTAGCGCGGCGCGGCCCTGGTGGAACGGCGGGTTCATCACCACCGCGTCCCACTGCGCCACCCCATGCGGCTGGCTGGCATCGGCCCAGCGCACGGCGGCGCGCGGATCGGTGAGATTTTGACGGGCGAGGGCGACGGCGCGCGCGTCCGCCTCGAGAGCATCCAGCCGGGTGATGCCGGGGCAGCGCGCCAGCAGTTCCGCCGACAGATAGCCCCAGCCGCAGCCGAGATCGGCCACCGCGCCCGACAGATCGGCGGGCAGATGGGCGGCGAGCAACTGCGATCCCGCGTCGAGATGATCCCAGGCGAACAGACCCGGCGCGGTAAGCACGGGGGAGCCGTGGGGCAGCAGCGGCAGCGGGCGCGGTTGGGCGGCGGCGATCCAGGCGGCGGCGAGGCCGGTTTTGAAATCGGCCCCTTTTTGCGCCCAAAGCACGCGGCATTTATGCTTCGACAGCACGCCGACCGAGCCGAAGAGATCGGCAAGATCGCCCTGCGCCCGCGCGGCGCCGCCCGTATTGGCGACGGCGACGGCAAGCATCCCCCCTTCGGCCAAAGTTTCCGCCATCAGGGCCAAATCGCCCAGCGCGCGCTCGCGCTGTTTGCCGGGTATCAGCAGGGCGAGGCGCGGGGCCGCGCCATAATCGCGGGTCAGCCGGTCGCGCAAGGGCTCGGAGGCAGCGGGCACCGGCTCCACCGTCCAGCCGCGCGCCGCCAGCCGGTCGGCCTGGGGTTCGAAATCTTCCAGCAGCAACGCGCGCGTCTGCGGCAAATCCTCCAGCGGGGCGCCAGGAATCAGCCCCTGCGCCAGGATCGGGCCGGTTTCGGGAAGGGCGATCAGCCCCCGGTCGAGCGCAACCGCCAGGGCGGCCTGTTCGGATTCAGTCATGCTTCTCCCCTACAGGGGGAATGGGACAAAAGGAAGTCGAAACCATGACAGGCCGATAACGGGCTTTTGCTGCTTCTTGCGGGTTTGTGCATATTCTGGCATAAACCCGCTGAAACGCGGATAATCAGGAAGAAAGCCGATGTTGGCCGAAGAGCGGCGGGAACGGATTCTGGAGATGCTGGGGCAGCAGGGGCGGGTGATTGCCGCCGATCTGGCCCAGCGCTTCGCCACGTCGGAAGATACGATCCGGCGTGATCTGCGCGATCTCGATCTTGCCGGCAAGCTGCGCCGGGTTCACGGCGGGGCGGTGCGCCGCACCGGGATGGGGCCGGATTTCCGCGAGCGGGTGGCGACCGATCCGGTGCGTAAACGTGCCCTGGCCCTCGCAGCGGCGGCGTTGATCCGCCCCGAGGATATTCTGCTGATCGATGCGGGCAGTACCAACCTTGCCCTCGCCCGGCTGCTGGAGGACGGGCAGGCGACGGCGATCATCACCAACTGCCCGCATATCGCGGTGGCGACCGGGCATTTCAGTCGAACGGAAGTGATCATGCTCGGCGGCACGGTTGCTGCCGGAACCGGCTCGGTGCGCGGTGCGCGGACCCTGCGGGCGCTGGCCGATATTCGCGCCGACCTGTGTTTTATCGGCGCCTGCGGCCTCGATCCGGCCTTTGGCCTGGGGGTTTGGGAGTCGGAGGATGCCGTGCTGAAACAGGCGATGATCTACGCCAGCCACCGCACGGCCTGCGCCGTGACGACCGAAAAACTCACCCAGACGGCGCCGTTCAAAGTCGCCGACCTTGCTGGGCTGCATCATATAATTTTGGAAGCCGACGCCCCTGCCGATCTCGTCACCCGCTTGCGGGCGGGGGCGGAGGCGCCCGATGTGCGGATTGCCGCGCCGGAGGCCGGGCAATGAACGCCGCCGTTCGCGCCCGCTGGGTCATTTCCGCCGTCTTCTTAGCGAATGGGATGGGCTACGGCCTGTGGGCCGCCCATATGCCCGTGCTGCGCGACGCGCTGAGCTTGGGGGAGGCGGCGCTGAGTCTCATCCTCATGCTGGTCGCCGTCGGCGCCTTGCTCGGGATGCCGGTGGCGGGTTGGCTCGGCGGGCGCATCGGTACCCATCGGGCGACGCGCTTGTTTCTGCCCGCCGCGCTGGGAAGCGTTGTGCTGCCGATCCTGCTGGCGGTCTTTCTGCCCGAGAGTGCCCCGCGCCTGACCGTGATGGCGATCAGCGCCATTCTGTTCGGCATTGGCAATGGTGCGTTGGATGTGGCGATGAATGCCCAAGCCAGTACGGTGGAGAAGACGCTCGGCTACCCGATGCTCTCCAGTTGCCACGGGTTCTTCAGCCTCGGCGGCTTGCTCGGGTCCGGCCTCGGCGGCGGGTTGATCCTGATCGATTTTGGGCGCGGCGACGGCATGGCGGCGGTTTTGCTGCTGCTGTTTGTTCTGTTGGTCTGGCCCGCCCGCTTTTTGCTGCCGACAGCCGCCGAGGCTGAAGACAAAAAGCGCTTTCCCTTTACCGGCGCCGTGGTCGCGCTCGGGGCGCTTGCCTTCGGCTGCTTTATGGTCGAAGGGGCGGTGGCGGATTGGAGTGCGCTGCTACTAACGACGACCCTACCGCCGGGCGCCTCGGTCGGTTGGGCGGCCGCCGGGTACACGGCCTATTCGCTGGCGATGGCCACCTGCCGCTTCGCCGGGGACCGTATCGTCGGGCGTTTCGGCCCGGTGCGCACGCTGGCGGTGAGCGGTCTAGCGATCTCGGTGGGATTGCTGATCGCGGTCACGGCCCCCTTGCTGCCGCTTGGCGCGGCGGGTTTCGTGCTGGTCGGTCTCGGGGCGGCGAATGTCGTGCCGGTGCTGTTCCGCGCGTCGGCCAATCTGCCGGGTATCAGTCCCAGCGCAGGCGTCGCGGCGGCCGCAACGCTGGGCTATGCCGGGTTCCTGCTCGGGCCGCCGCTGATCGGCTGGGGGGCGGCGCAGTCCAGCCTGAACATCGCCCTCGGGGTCTTGGCGATCATGGGGCTGGCGCTGCTCGCCGGGCGGCGGTTGGTGATGCGCGCTTAGGCCTTTTCCGCCAGGGCTGCCGCCACCAGCGTGCGGGCGGCGATCCCGGCGGTGCGGGCATAGCCTGGGTCGCTATGGGTCAGCATCGCGGCGAAAGCCCCATCGATCAGAACGGCGATCTGCTGCGCCAGGCTTGGTGCCGCTGCAATGCCGTTTGCGCGGAAAATCCCCTCCAGCCAAGTTTCGACCTTCTTCTTATGGGTCGCGCCGATCTTGCGGGCGGGATGGCCGGGCTGATTGGCCAGTTCGGCAATCGTCCGCAGAAACCCGCAGCCGCGCCATTTTGGGTGGCTGGCCGTTTCGGCGAGGCGGGTGAAGACCGTTTCGATCCGCTCCGGCAGGCTTTTATCCTCTGCGCCCAACCACCCGGCGAAAGCGGCCAAATTCGGCTGGTCGCGCTGGCTAAGATAGGCCGCGACCAGATCGTCCTTGCTGATGAAGTGATAATAGAGCGTCTTTTTCGTCACCTCCGCCCGCTCGGCAATCGCATCGACACTGATCGAGCGGATTCCCTCCAAGTAAAACAGATAGGCGGATGCCTTCAATATCCGGTCGCGGGCGGTTGGGGATGGGGCCGTCATTGGTATACTCACTAGTGAGTTTGAACGCGCCCCCAGGCTGATACGCTTCCCCAGCATTGACAAGGGAGGATCGGCCAATGCGGGAAAAAGTTCTGATCGAGCAGAAGGGCGCCATCGCCCTGCTCACGCTCAACCGCCCTGAAAAGCTGAATGCGCTGGATTACGAGACGAACGACCGGCTGCTAGGCCTGCTCGATCAGATCGAAGCCCAGGCCGATATTCGCGCCGTGATCATCACCGGCGCGGGGGAGCGGGCGTTTTCGGCAGGGGGAGATATTCCCGAATTTGCGGCCAGCATCCGGCGCGGGACGGAGGAGGCCGTGCGGGAGTTTTGTCGCCGGGGGCAGGCGATGACGGCGCGCTTCGAAGCCTTTCCGAAGCCGGTCATTGCCGCCGTCAATGGCATCGCCTTCGGCGGTGGCTGCGAGATTACCGAGGCGGTGCATCTGGCCGTCGCTTCCGAGCGGGCGATTTTTGCCAAGCCGGAGATCAATATCGGTATTCCGCCGACCTTTGGCGGCACCCAGCGCCTGTCGCGCCTTGCCGGGCGCAAGCGGGCGCTGGAACTGCTGCTGACCGGAGACAGTTTTTCCCCGGCCCGCGCGTATGAATTGGGGTTGGTCAACGCTGTTGTGCCGCACGACGACCTGCTGCCTGCGGCCTTCGATCTGGCCGGGCGGATTTTGCGGCATTCGTCGCTGGCGGCAGCGCGGATTATCGCCGCCGTTACCCGAGGGCTGAACACCAGTATCAGTGAAGGCTTGGAGATCGAGCGCGAGCAATTCGCCCGCATGTGTCCGACGCAGGATGTTCACGCGGGGCTGAACGCCTGGATAGAACGCCGGACGCCGGTTTACAGCGGAAACTGATAGGATCGCGGCAACCTGTTCCGATTTACCCGAGGAGTCTTCCCCGTGATCGATCTTCTAACCCAAGCGCCGGTTATCCAGGCCCCGATGGTCGGCTCGCTCAGTCCGCTCGTGATCGCGGTCTGCGCAGCGGGTGGGCTTGGGTCGCTGGCCTGCGCCGCTTTATCGCCCGATCAAATCCGCCGCGAGGTTGCGGCGATCCGCGCCGAGACCGCCGCCCCCTTCAACCTCAATTTCTTCTGCCATACCCCGCCGACCGCTGATGCGGCGAAGGATGCCGCGTGGCTCGACGCCCTCGCGCCCTATTACGCTGAGGCGGACGTGCCGCTGACGGCGGCCCGGCGTGGCGGGGGGCGCAACCCATTCGACGAGGCCGCGTGCGAAGTGGTGGAGGAGCTACGGCCCCCTATTGTCAGCTTTCATTTCGGTCTGCCTGAGGCGGCCTTGCTCACGCGGGTGCGGCAAACCGGCGCGCGGATTCTCTCCTCCGCCACCACCGTCGCCGAAGCGCGCTGGCTGGAAGCCCAGGGGGTTGACGCGATTATCGCCCAGGGGAACGAGGCCGGGGGGCATCGCGGGATGTTCTTGACGGCGGATAGTGACGGGCAACCGGGCCTGTTTGCCTTACTGCCGCAACTCGTCGATGCGGTCATCGTTCCCGTGATCGCCGCCGGGGCGATTGCCGATGCGCGCGGTGTGCGCGCGGCCTTCGCGTTGGGGGCGCGGGCGGTCCAAGTCGGCACGGCCTATCTGTTGACACCGCAGGCGGGCCGGTCGGCACTGCACCGTTCGGCAATCCATGCGGCGCGGGACGAGGATACGCGGCTGACCAACCTCTATACCGGGCGGCCCGCGCGCGGGCTGCTGACGCGCTTTATGCGGGAGCAAGGCCCGATGAGCACCGTTGCCCCCGCCTTTCCGCTGGCAACTGGCGCCGTCGATCCCCTAAGGGCAGCCTTTGAGGCGAAGGGCCGCGATGATTTTTCCATGCTCTGGTCTGGGCAGGCAGGCGGTTTGGCGCGGGAGCAGGACGCGGGCGTGCTTACGCAGCACTTGTTGGCGGAAGCACGCCGCTGGCAAGGGGCATAGCGCCCCCTAGGGAACGATCATCCGCAAGGCGGCGGGGTGGACGGTGACAACGGCAGGCGTCGCGCCCAATAACTCGCCGTCCATATTGATCGGGCGGGGGCGGCGCGTCGCGATTTTGAACTGGCGCCCCCGCAGGGTGCGCACCTCCGGGCTGAGGCCGTGGCGACCGGTAGGGAAAGACCCGGCGATGGTCAGCAGCTTCCAAACGGCCTTGAACTCTAAGGAGTAAAGGTCAAGTTGGCCGTCGTTGATCTCCGCCCCCTGTTCCACCACCATGCCGCCGCCGTAATGGCGCCCGTTGCCCACGGCGATTTGCAGGGTTTTCACCACGATCGTATGCCCGTCTTCCCCGGTGATTGCCGCCGAGAAAGGCCGGGCTTCCGCCAAGGCACGCAGCAGCGCCCAGAGATAGCCCAGCCGCCCCCAGCGCTTCTTGCTGGTGCTGGACAGTTTGTCGGCGAGTTTGACCGATAGGCCGAGGCTGGCGACGTTGAAGAAGAAGGTGCCATTCACTTCCCCCAGATCGATGGGTGTTCGCCGCCCGGCCAGGATCACCTGCGCCGCCGCCGCCGGATCGAGCGGCAGGCCGAGGGTGCGCGCGAGATCATTGGCGGTGCCCGCTGGGATCAGCCCCACCGGCAAACCGGTTCGATAGGCCGCCGCCGCGACTGAATTGACGGTGCCGTCCCCCCCGACCGCCAGGATCAGGTCGGCTTCCCCCGCTTGCGCCACGAGGCGGGCAGTCAGCGTCTCGCGTGGCGAACTCTCGACCGGCA
Source organism: Elstera cyanobacteriorum (assembly GCF_002251735.1). Classification (NCBI taxonomy): domain Bacteria; kingdom Pseudomonadati; phylum Pseudomonadota; class Alphaproteobacteria; order Rhodospirillales; family Rhodospirillaceae; genus Elstera; species Elstera cyanobacteriorum. The sequence continues at coordinate 448,509 of NZ_NOXS01000033.1, forward strand.
GCAGCGTAACGCCAGCGGCAGTGAAGGCCGCTTCCACCGGCTGCAAGGCCGCGCTGCCCCGGCGGCTACCGGGATTGGCGACCAGAAGGGCGCGACGGGGGGCGGTGGGGCTGGTCATCGAGACTCCTGGGGTGCGGCGGAAGTTTCCTAGGAGGCCCGGGAACTATGGCGGGATTGCGAGAGTAATGACAGGGTGATTGAAATTTAAATGCAGATCACTCCCCCTCCCAATAGTCCACCTCCGGTCCTCGGTACTGGGTCAGGCTAAGGCGGCGCTTGTTTTTATCGCCGCCGGGGGCGGCCCCGGCGAAGGCGACCAGTTTGCCGGAGTCGGGATACTCCATAATATCTGGCTCGCGCATCGAACTGACGGCGAGATAGCGCAGCGGTGCGGTTCCATCGTTGATCAATTGGTGCGCTGCGTCTGGCCCGCCCGCCGGGCATACGAGCACCTGCCCGGCGCTGACGGGGGTGGTGCGACTGCCATCGCGAAGCTGGCCGGAGCCGCTCAGAATGACGAAAATCTCGTCGTTGTTATAATGGCAGTGCAGCGGCCAGGCGCGCTTGCCGGGCGGGACTTCCACCAGCCGCGCGCCCAGATGCTGGGCGCCAGTGCCTGCCGTGAGCGAGGCGAAGGCGGCGTCGAACCGTTCGCCGTGGCTTTGCCGGGTCAGAGTCAGACTGTCGAGGGAAATGATGGGCATGGCGGCTCCGTCAGAAGGTGACGTATCAGTCAAGATTGAATGGTCTTAAAAGGCGGGAAATCCTGGTCCTCAGTTTCCGCATTGGACAGGATGTCGCAGGGCTGAAAGGCTGAAATTGCCCTGCCCCCGCGCCCGAGAGGCTCCCATGTCCGACCTTGCCCCGCAAGCCTTCCACACGGTTGCCGCCGATGGCACCGATTTGCACGGCACGCTGTGGCTCGGCACGGGGGCGGCGGACCGGCCCGTGGTCACGATCCATTGCGCGACGGCGGTGCTGAGCCGCTATTATAGCCGCTTCGCTGCCTGGTTGGCCGGGCAGGGGTTTGACGTGCTGACCTATGATTATCGCGGGATCGGCGCGTCGCGCCCGGCGTCGCTACGGCACTTTTCTGCCGATTGGCTGGATTGGGGCTGGCTTGATGCCGATGCCGCTATGCGCTTTGCCGAAACGCGCTTTCCGGGGCGGGTCTATTACGCCGTTGGTCATTCCATCGGCGGCGTTGCCGCAGTGCTGGCCCCGGCGAGCGAGCGGCTGACGCGCGTGGTGACGGTCGGCTCGCAATTCGCTTATTGGCGCGACTACCAGCGGGGCGGGCGGCTAGCAATGCTGCTGCGCTGGCATCTCTTCATGCCGCTTCTGACCGAGGCGATCGGCTATTTTCCCGGCAAGCGCTTGGGCTGGCTGGAGGATGTGCCGAAGGGCGTGGTGCGTAACTGGAGCCGCATGGGGCCGCGCTTCGCCGCCAGCCTTGCGCGCGGACGGCATGGGGTTTCCCGCGTGACGGCGGAGGCGGTGGAGCGGCATTTCGCCGCGATCACCGCGCCGCTCTTCGCCCTCAGTTGCACCGACGATCCCTTTGCGACCGTCGCGGCAACCAACCGATTTCTAGCCCTGACCCCGACCGCGCCGAAAACCCACCTGCGCCTCGATCCCGCCAAGGTTGGCGTGCCGGAGATCGGGCATTTCGCTTTCTTCCACAATCGGTTTCAGGAAAGCCTGTGGCCGTTGGTTCCGGCCTTTCTAACGACGGGTGGCGTTGCGGGGGATCGTTTCGGCAGCTTTTTGCCCGTTCCCTGAAAACCATTGCGGCGGGGCCGAAATCTGCTATGTCCCGGCGCGGACCGATTGGGCACAATCGGGCGCGGTTTGATGAAAGGATGGGCAGAGAATGGCCGAGTTTCTTTATAAGGGCGACCTGCCCGATGGGCTGTCGCTGGGGCCGGTGGTGGCTATCGATTCGGAAACGATGGGCCTGAATATTGGCCGCGACCGGCTCTGCCTCGTGCAGCTCTCGGGGGGCGACGGTCATGCCCATCTGGTGCAAATGCCGATGCCGGGTAAGCACGGGCGGATGGAAGCGCCGAACCTCGCCCGCCTGCTGGCTGATCCCGATGTGCTGAAGCTGTTTCACTTCGGGCGCTTCGATATTGCCGTGCTGAAGCATCACCTGGGCGTGCTGACGGCGCCGGTTTATTGCACCAAGATCGCCTCCCGCCTCGTGCGCACCTATACCGACCGCCACGGGCTGAAGGATCTCGCCCGCGAAACTATCGGCGTCGATTTGTCGAAGCAGCAGCAATCGTCCGATTGGGGGGCTGAAACTCTGACGCCGGAACAGATGACCTACGCCGCGTCCGACGTTCTGTATCTCCACGCCATCAAGGCCAAGCTGGATGTGGCACTGGAACGGGAAGGGCGCACCGAACTGGCCCAAGCCATCTTCCGCTTCCTGCCGCACCGCGCGGACCTCGACCTGATCGGCTGGCCGGGCGATATTTTCGAGCATTGAGAGGCACGCAATTTCGCCTGTTAGAAGTACCGGTAGTAAGTTACTGGACGATTAAAAATCGCCTGTTTTTCGCTGATTGTGGCGAAACGGCAACACGGCATGTGCCTACCGCAACAAGTCTGTAATGTGTCATTTTTCAAGGGTCTAGAGACGGCGAAAAGTAAAAATGCTTGTCTTTTCAGCAGTCTGGCGCGGGTTTGTGCGATGGTGTCTCGCTTGACAGCTTGAGGGGGATTGTTACAGCGTTACGCCATGACGACCGGGCCGTGCCTTCGGTGCACCGGTTTGTTCTGCAATTTCGTGTTGCAATGACATGATCTAGGGGATTTAGGCATGAAGAAGATTCTGTTGGCCACGACGGCCCTGGTTCTGGCGGCCGGTGCGGCTTCCGCGCAGCAGGTGACCACGAAGGCGCCGTTCACCGTTACCCTCGGCGGTTCGGTCCGTTCTGATTTTATCCTGGTGAACGATGATCGCGCCAATGCCCAGTCGCGCGAAGCGCGGATGGACTATCGTCTGCACATCAAGGCGGAAGCCAAGGCCGAAAACGGTCTGACTTATGGTTTCGATGCGCGTCTGCGTAACAACCAGAACGGCGTCGGCCAAGATGTCGTCGGTGCTGACCGCAAGTTCGTTTATCTCTCTGGCTCGTGGGGTAAGATCGAGCTGGGCGATACGCTGGCCGTTGACAGCAACTTCGAAGTTCAGGCTCCGTCGGTTGGTATCGGTCAGGCCGACTATGCGTTCGGTATCGATACCGGCAATTATTCCTACTACCATGCCAATGAAGGCGAGTTCGATACGAAGCTCGTCTATTACACTCCGGTCTTCTCCGGTTTCCAGGCGGGTATCAGCTACACCCCGGAACAGGGTTCGGCTGGTCGCGACAATGCACGCTCGAAGATTGCTAAGTCCTCCAACCTGTACCGTGATCTGGTTTCGGTCGGCGCGACCTACAACAAGTCGTTCGGTGATGTCGCTTTGGCCATCGGCGCTGGCGGCCAGTGGGGCAGCAAGAAGGATAGCATTGCCGCACAGGGCGTAACCGGCGATTACGCCGTTTGGCACCTCGGCGCGACGCTCGGCTATAAGGGGTTCACTTTCGGCGGTCATTATTTCGACAACGGCGATGCCTTCCTTGCGAAGGGCGACGATCAAATCGGCTGGCAGCTCGGTCTGACCTATGAAACCGGCAACTGGGCGGTTGGCGCGAACTACGCCCGCGTCGATACCGATTACGCTCGGCGCGGTCGTAAGGACGATACCGATACCGCTTACGGTCTCGGCGTTGCGTATCAGCTTGCCGCCGGTCTGTCGCTGCAGGCCGACGTGATTAAGTTTGATGCCGAATCGCAGACCACGGGTCTGAAGGCCGGTAAGTCGAAGAACGACGGCACGCTCTTCACCTTCCGTACCCGCGTGGACTTCTAATTTAGTCCCCATAAGGGTTTGAGAGCGGGGGTGCTGCTTCGGCAGCGCCCCCGTTTTCTTTGGGCGCGCGAATCGCATTGCCAAGCCGGTTCCAGCTCATTACCTTTACGTAAAAGGCATGGAGGCCCCAATGATGAATGCGCGTTTGCAGGAAGCTCTACCGAATCTCGCTGGCTTGGGGGCAATCGTTCGCTTCGATTTCGGCGATGACGGCGTTTACACTATCGACGCGCGGGCCGGGCAGCCGACGCTGAGCGAAAGCGCCGACGGCGAGGCCGACTGCACCATCCGCATTTCGACCGACAACCTTAAAAAGCTGATCGACGGTCAGCTTGATCCGATGATTGGCTACACCTTTGGCAAGATCAAAGTGGCGGGGTCGTTGGGCATTGCGATGAAGCTGGTGAACGCCATCAGTTAGATCGGCTTGGCCCTTCCCTTGCTTCAGCGTGCGGCATCAGATCGCTGAAGGAGGTAAGATGCCAGCCCTCAATCCCCGCCTCGTTACCTTTGCTGCCGGGGGCAGCGGACCTTGGCGGGTTACCCAGCTAACCGCCGTCTGTGGCCCAGCTTTGCCCTGGGCCGACCGATTGACGATGAGCGCGACCCCGCCGCCATCCGATGCGCTCTGGGTTTTGCGCGGGGCAACCAGCCATCAGCGCTATACGACGGCGACGGAGCAGGACGCGCTTGCTGCCCGGCAGGTCGCGCCAGGGCGGGCTGCGGCCCGCTGCGCCGCGTTGATCCCCATTCGGAAATCGGCCGATTGGTGGGCCTTACCCCAGGATCGCCGCCGCGAGATTTTCGAAGAACGCTCCCACCATACCCGTTTGGGGCTTGCTTATCTTCCCGCCATCGCGCGCCGTTTGCATCACTGCCGCGATTTAAGCACGGCGGAGCCTTTCGACTTCCTCACCTGGTTCGATTTTGCCCCGGACGATGCGGCGGCCTTCGACGCGCTGCTGGCGGCGCTTCGGGCAACCGAGGAGTGGCGCTATGTCGAGCACGAGGTGGACATTCGTCTGATCCGAGACGAGGATTAGGGGGCGGCGCTTACGCCGTTCCCCCAACCGTCATTCCGTCGATCCGCAAGGTTGGCTGACCGACGCCGACAGGAACCGACTGCCCATCTTTTCCGCAGGTGCCAATGCCATCGTCGAGGCGGCTGTCGGTGCCGATCATGCTCACGCGGGTTAAGGCATCCGGCCCATTGCCGATCAGCGTTGCGCCTTTCACGGCGGGGCCGATCTTACCGTCTTCGATCAGATAGGCTTCGGTGGCCGAGAAAACGAACTTCCCAGAGGTGATATCGACCTGCCCGCCACCGAAGTTGGCGGCATAAAGGCCTTTTTTGACCGAGCCGATGATTTCCGCCGGGTCTTTATCGCCATTGGTCATGAACGTATTGGTCATGCGCGGCATCGGCGCATGGGCATAAGATTGGCGGCGACCATTGCCGGTGGCGGGGACACCCATCAGCCGGGCATTGAGGCGATCTTGCAGGAAGCCCTTTAAAATACCGTCTTCGATCAGCACTGTGCGGCCCGTTGGGGTGCCCTCGTCATCGACGGTCAGCGAGCCGCGCCGGTCGGGCAGGGTGCCGTCATCGACCACGGTAACGCCGGGGGCGGCAACGCGCTGACCGAGCAGCCCGGCGAAGGCGGAGGTTTGCTTGCGGTTGAAATCGCCTTCCAACCCATGCCCCACGGCCTCGTGCAGCAGCACCCCCGGCCAGCCCGCGCCCAAGACGACGGTCATTTCCCCCGCCGGGGCCGGGATCGAGCCAAGATTGACCAGGGCTTGCCGCAGGGCTTCATCGACCATCGCCTGCCAGCGCTGCGGCTGAAGGTAGAGATCATAGGCCGTGCGCCCCCCGGCCCCGGCGGACCCCGACTCCATCCGGTCCCCCTCACCAACCATCACGGCGACATTCAACCGCACAAGGGGGCGGATATCGGCAAAGCGCGCGCCGTCGCCGCGCAAAATCTGCACTGCCGACCATTCGCCATAAAGCGACGCCATAACCTGTTTGACGCGCGGGTCTTTGGCGCGGGCGTAGGCGTCGATGGCCTGTAGCAGCGCGATCTTCGCATCAAAGCCCACGGCGGTCAGCGGATTGGCGGCGGAATAGAGCGCCGGGCCGCCTGGAAGCGGGGCCGCGCTAAGCGCTGCGGTGCCCGCATATCCCCGGCGGACGGCGCCGACCGTTTCCCCCGCGCGGCGCAAGGCCCCCAGGTCCAGCACCGACGCATGGGCATAGGCGGTGGTTTCCCCCAGCACGGCGCGCAGGCCAAAGCCTTGGCTGGTATCGTAGCTCGCGCTTTTTAGCCGGCCGTCATCGAACGAGAAACTTTCGGACTGCGTATATTCAAGGTAGAGTTCGCCGTCATCCACGGCCCGCAGGGTTTCGGCGACAGCGGCTTCCGTGGCCGTCCGGTCAAGGCCCGCAGCGGAAAAGAACAGCGAATCGCTCTCGGTTAGGGCAGCGGCGGGGGAAACGGACATCGACGGCTCTCCAAAACTTGCGACGCTTTAGCAATGGGGTGTTTGGGCCGGAAGATCAATCGCCCCATCGGATTCGCGCTGCTATGTGCGCCGCACAATGCTGATATTGCGATGCGGGAGAACCTGGGAGATTCTGCATTGATCCAAATCATTGCGGCTAGTCTTTGACAGACGGGTTAGCGCGCGCCAAAATGCGGCCATCATTGAGAAGGGCCCGAGGGGCGCTAGGGGTGGAACGCAGCCGCGTCCGCCCTAGCTTGTTCCCGATGCCTGGTTCGTCCGGCGCGGGAAGGCACAGGGTTGAGAGGTTCGGAGGAAAGATGAGCATGTCGCGTATTTGGGGTTGGGTTGTGGTCGCCCTGGCGGCTCTCCCGATGCTGCTGGGGGGCGGGGCTTCGCTGGCCGCCGAACTGAACGTCCCGGCACCGTATGGCATGGGGCTGGTCGAAGCGGCCTCCCCGGTCAAAGAGCGTCTCCACGATTTCCATGCGCTGCTGCTCTGGATTATCACGGCCATTGTGCTGTTTGTGTTGGTGCTGCTGATCGTCGTGATCGTGCGCTTCAACGCTAAGGCCAACCCGGTACCGAGCAAGACCACCCACCATACGATGCTCGAAGTCGTCTGGACGCTGGTGCCGGTGCTGATCCTCGTCGGGATCGCCGCCCCGTCGTTCCGGTTGCTCTACTACCTCGACCGTGCTCCGAATGCCGAAATGACCATCAAGGTCACCGGCCATCAGTGGTATTGGTCCTACGAATATCCCGATAATGGGAATTTCACCTTCGACAGCTATATGCTGGACGATAAGGCCGCTGCTGAGGCGAAAATGCCGCGCCTGCTGGGCGTCGATAATCGCCTGGTGCTGCCGGTCGATACGCAGGTCCGCGTTCTCGTGACCTCCGCCGACGTGATGCATTCCTGGCTGGTGCCGCCGTTCGGTGTGCAGATTTACGCTTTCCCGGGCCGCACCAACGAAACCTGGCTGCAGGCGACGAAGGAAGGCATTTTCTTCGGCCAGTGCAACCAGATCTGCGGCATCAATCACGGCTTTATGCCCATCGCGATTGAAGTGCTGTCGAAGGACAAGTTTGCAGCCTGGGCGAAAGAAGCCCAAACCAAATTCGCCGCCAACCGCCTTGGCGCCGACGGAACCTCCGTCGCCCAGGCGGTCGGTCAGTAAGCGAACCTAGGGATTAGGAGATAGACACCATGGCGCACCCTGCGGCGGCTCATGGCCACGACGACCACCATCACGACGCCCCGACCGGGTGGCGGCGGTGGTTGCTCTCGACCAACCATAAGGATATTGGCACCCTTTACCTCATCTTCGCGGTATTGGCGGGGCTGATTGGGGCGGCTTTCTCCGTCTACATGCGGATGGAACTGCAGAACCCGGGCATGCAGTATATGGCCAACGGCCATGTCTGGAACGTGTTCACCACGGCGCACGGCGTCATCATGGTGTTCTTCGTCGTTATGCCTGCGCTGATCGGCGGTTTCGGCAATTGGTTCGTGCCGATCATGATCGGCGCGCCGGATATGGCCTTCCCGCGCCTGAATAATATCAGCTTCTGGCTGATGATCCCGGCCTTTGCCCTGCTGCTCGGCTCCGCCTTCGTTGGCGGTGAGAATGCCGGGGCGGGTGTGGGCTGGACGATCTATCCGCCGCTCTCCTCCAAGCTCGGCACGCCGAACGCGTCGATGGATATGGCGATTTTCGCCCTCCATCTCGCGGGCGCCTCGTCGATCCTCGGCGCGATCAATTTCATCACCACCATTTTCAACATGCGCACGCCGGGCATGACCCTGCATAAGATGCCGCTGTTCGTATGGGCAATGCTGGTGACGGCCTTCCTGCTGCTGCTCGCTGTGCCGGTCCTCGGCGGCGCGATCACCATGCTGCTGACCGACCGTAACTTCGGCACCAGCTTCTTCGATCCGGCGGGCGGTGGCGATCCGATGCTGTTCCTGCATCTGTTCTGGTTCTTCGGCCACCCCGAAGTCTACATCATGATCCTGCCGGCCTTCGGCATTATCAGCCACATCATCGCCACCTTCTCGCGCAAGCCGGTCTTTGGCTACCTCGGGATGGCCTACGCGATGGTCGCCATTGGCGTCGTCGGCTTCGTGGTGTGGGCGCATCACATGTATACGGTCGGCCTCGACGTGAACACGCGCGCTTACTTTACGGCGGCGACGCTGGTGATTGCCGTGCCGACGGGCGTGAAGATCTTCTCGTGGATCGCCACCATGTGGGGCGGCTCCATTCGCTTCACCACCCCGATGCTGTTTGCCGTTGGCTTCATCTTCCTGTTCACCGTCGGCGGTGTCACCGGCGTCGTGCTGGCGAACGCTGGGATGGATGTGGCGCTGCATAATACCTATTACGTCATCGCCCACTTCCACTACGTGCTGTCGCTGGGCGCCGTCTTCGCTATGTTCGCCGGGTTCTACTACTGGATCGGCAAGATGTCGGGCCGTCAGTACCCGGAAACCTTGGGCAAGATTCACTTCTGGCTGACCTTCGTTGGCGTCAACCTGACCTTCTTCCCGATGCATTTCCTTGGTCTGTCGGGGATGCCGCGCCGTATCCCGGACTATCCCGAGGCGTTTGCGGGCTGGAATCAGGTTGCGTCCTATGGTTCCTACATCTCCTTCGCCGGGGCGCTGCTGTTCGTCTATATCGCGATCCGCACGCTGACTTCCGGCCAGAAGGTGGGGAACAATTACTGGGATGCCGAAGATTCGACCCTGGAATGGAGCGTCACCTCGCCGCCGCCGTTCCACACGTTCGATGAACTGCCGGTGATCAAGTCCACCAATCACCACTAAGCCTATCGGGGAGCGTCCGGGCCGGGCGCTCCCCCCATAATAAGAAACGACAATGGGTTAGCGAGAGGGACCAGGACGAGTGAGCGATATTTCCGTCAGCGTTGAAAAGCCACGGGGCGCCGAGGATGGCGCGACCGCGCGCGATTTCTTCGAACTGCTCAAGCCGCGGGTAATGTCGCTGGTGGTGTTTACCGGCGGGATTGGCTTGTTCCTGGCGCCTGGAACGCTGCACCCGGTTCTCGCTTTCGCTGCTATCCTGTGCATCGCCGTCGCGGCGGGTGCCAGCGGTGCAATCAATATGTGGTACGACCGCGATATCGACGCGGTCATGGCCCGCACGGTCAAGCGCCCCATCCCCAGCGGGCGGGTTGAAGCTTCCGATGCGTTGGCCTTTGGTGTTTTTTTGGCGGTGGCGTCGGTCATCGTGATGGATTTGGCGGTTGGCCATGTCGCGGCTTTCCTGCTGGCCTTCTCCATCGGTTTTTACGTTTTCATCTATACGATGTGGCTGAAGCGTCGCACGCCGCAGAATATCGTCATCGGTGGCGCTGCTGGGGCGTTTCCGCCGATGATCGGCTGGGCGGCGGTGACGGGGGATATCTCGCTCGCCAGCGTTATGCTGTTCGCGATCATCTTCATGTGGACGCCGCCGCACTTTTGGGCGCTCGCGCTGTTCCGCTGTCAGGATTATACCCGCGCGGGCGTGCCGATGCTGCCGGTGACGGCAGGGGAGCGCGAGACCAAGAAGCAGATCGTGCTCTATACTGTATTGCTCTGGCCGATCACGCTGGCGCCCGTTGCGCTGGGAACCCTGGGTGGCGTCTATGGCGCCTTCGCCCTGGTGTCGGGGGCGCTGTTTGTCGCCCAGTCCATTGCGGTGGCGCGCGCCGATTTGCCGGCAACGGACTATAAGGCCGCCAAACGCCTGTTTGGTTTTTCGATCCTGTATCTCTTCGCGCTCTTCGCGGTCATGCCGGTGGATCGCTGGCTGGCTGTGCCGGTCCCGACCTGGATGGTGTTCTGATGAACGCGCCGACCGATAGCAAAAGCACCCGGGCCAAGCGCGTGCGCGGCAAGAATCTGGCCGTGCTCTGGACGCTCCTCGCCCTGGTGGCGCTGTTTTTTGCCATTACGATTGTTCAGGTTGGTCGGCAATGAGCGCCCCGCAGCAGACGCGCAACCGGCGCACTTTGGTCTCGCTGGCGATGCTGGCGACGGGCATGATCTGCCTCGCCTACGCCGCTGTCCCGCTGTATCAAATTTTCTGTCAGGTGACCGGTTTTGGCGGCGCGTCGAAGCGCGTCGAAGCGGCCTCCACGACGGTGGGCGAGCGCATCGTGACCGTACGCTTCGACGCCAATACCGACCCGGCGTTGCCGTGGAAGTTCGAGCCCGTGCAGCGCAGTGTCGAAGCGAAGCTCGGCGAGAATATGCTGATTTTCTACCGCGCTAAGAATCTGGCGGCGGAACCGGTCACGGGCATGGCGACCTTTAATGTAACGCCGCTGAAGACCGGCGGCGTCTTTGCCAAGGTTGCTTGCTTCTGCTTCGATCAGCAGACATTGGCGGCGGGCGAAGAAGTGGAAATGCCGGTCAGTTTCTACATCGATCCGGCGATGGCCGACGATAAGACGCTGAACGACGTTAAAACCATCACCCTGTCCTATACCTTCTTCCGCGCGAAAGCGCAGACGGCGGCAGTGGACGGGACCAAAGCGGCTTCGGGTGGCTGATCCGTGGATGCCCCCAGCTTATACAGCGTTGAACTGCGGAATATGACGGTGAGGAATTAAGGTTATGGCCCAACAGAAGCATCCGTTCCATCTGGTCGATCCCAGCCCCTGGCCGTTGCTGTCGTCGCTTGCGGCGGGCGGTCTTGCGGGCGGCGCGGTCATGTATATGCATGGGAGCGGCCCGATCCTGCTGATCCTCGGCTTCCTCGCGGTCATCGGCTGCATGACGGGCTGGTGGATGGATGTGGTGCGCGAAAGCACGCCGGGCAGCTACCATACGAAGATTGTGCAGATTGGCCTGCGGTACGGCGTAATCTTCTTCATTATCTCGGAAGTCATGTTCTTCGTGGCCTTCTTCTGGGCCTTTTTCGATATGAGCATCTTCCCGCGCCTGGGGCATTGGCCGCCCGAAGGCATCAAAGTGTTCAACCCGTTTGAACTGCCGCTGCTGAATACGCTGATCCTGCTGCTGTCGGGGACGACCGTGACCTGGGCGCATCATGCGCTGCTGCACAATGATCGCAAGGGGCTGGTGAACGGTCTCGCGATCACAGTGGCCCTCGGCTTCATCTTCACGCTGTTGCAGGCCTATGAATATGCCCATGCCGCCTTCGGCTTTAAGGACGGCATCTACGCCTCGACCTTCTATATGGCCACCGGGTTCCACGGCTTCCATGTGATCGTTGGGACGCTGTTCCTGGCCGTCTGCCTGTTCCGGGCGAAGAAGGGGCATTTCACCCCGGAAAACCATGTCGGTTTCGAAGCGGCGGCTTGGTACTGGCATTTCGTGGACGTGGTGTGGCTGTTCCTGTTCGTCTGCGTCTATTGGTGGGGCGGTGCAGGCGGCGTCGTCGCGACGCATTGATCGCGGATACCGGCACAGAATGCAGGGAGGGGGCGCGCTTTGCGCCCCTTCTCGTTTTTAAGGGAATCCGCTAGGTCAGTGCCATGCAAGGATCGTCTGCCGTCCAATTACCGAAGAACTGGCCGCTGTTCCTGACCGCCGGGATCGCGGTGCTGATTCTCGTTGCGCTTGGAACGTGGCAACTCCAGCGGCTGACCTGGAAACAGGGGTTGATTGAGGCACGCCGTACGGCGGTTGCCGACGCGCCCTTGACCGTGGCGCCGACCGGCGACGCGGCGGCGGTCGCCTTTCGGAGGTTGCGGCTGACGGGGCGGTTCGATCCGCAACAGGAATTTTATCTGACCGGCCAGACCTACACCGATAGCCGGGGCATGAGCCAATCCGGTTGGCATATCATTGTACCGTTCCATACCAGCGATGGCGCCTTGGTGATGGTAGATCGGGGCTTTGTACCCTTCGATCTGAAAGACCCGACCCATCACGAACCGCCGCCGCAGGGCACTGTGACGATCGATGGGCTGATCCGCCCACCCGCCGCACCCGGTTGGCTGGTCCCCGCCAATGATCCCGTCAAGAATATGTGGTTCACCCCCGATCCGGCGGCCTTGGCGCAGGCAGCGGGGCTATCCAATGCGCTGCCCTTCACCCTCGACCTTTTGCCCGCACCGGGGCCGCAACAGGGGTGGCCACGGGCGGGACAGACGCGACTCGACTTGCCTAATAACCATTTGCAATATGCCCTAACGTGGTATTCGCTGGCGGGGGTGCTGATCGTGGTGACAGGGCTGTTCGCCCGGTCGCGCCGGATCGGCGCCCTAACGGCGCACGCACGCGACATGCAAGCAAAGGGGCAGCAATGACGGCACAGGCCGCCTATCGCAATCTAACGGATCATTTCGCCCGCATCGGCGCGTTGCGCGCGGTATCGGGAATCCTGGGCTGGGACGCCGCCGTAATGATGCCCGGCGGCAGTGCCGAGGCGCGGGCCGAACAGCAGGCGGCGCTGGATGTCGCCATCCACGAAAAAGTGACCGATCCGCGTGTGCGCGACTGGCTGGCTGCAGCGACGGCGGAGACGCCGGAGGCGGAAGCCAATCTGGCGGAAATTCGCCGCGAAGTGGCCCATGCAACGGCGGTTCCCGCCGATCTGGTCGATGCCTATGCCCGCGCGGCCAACGAGTCGGAAATGGTGTGGCGTACCGCCCGCCCGGCCAATGATTTTGCGGCGCTGCTGCCAAAACTGCGCGTGCTGCTCGGCCTTGTTCGGCAGATGGGGCAAGCAAAGGCCGAAGCGCTCGGCACCTCGGTCTATGATGCGCTGCTGGATCAGTTCGAACCCGGCGGGCGGTCGGCCGACATTGATGTTCTCTTCGCCGATCTCGCGCGCTTCCTGCCCGATCTAACGGAACAGGTGCTGACCGCTCAGGCCAAACGCCCGGCACCGCTGCCCTTGGTTGGTCCCTTCCCGATCCCGGCGCAAAAGACCCTCGGCGAGCGCCTGATGACGGCCCTCGGCTTTGATTTTGACCGGGGGCGGCTCGACGTTTCGCATCATCCGTTCTGCGGCGGCGCGCCGGGGGATGTCCGCATCACCACGCGCTATTCGGAAGACAGCTTCTTCCCCGCCATGATGGGCGTGCTGCACGAAACCGGCCATGCCCTCTATGAAATCGGCCTGCCGCGCCAGCATCGCGGTCAGCCGATTGGCCTGGCGCGCGGGATGAGCCTGCACGAAAGCCAATCGTTGCTGGTGGAAATGCAGGTCAGCCGCTCGCTGCCGTTCCTAACCTTCGCAGCCCCGCTGATCCGCGAAGCGTTTGGGGCGGAGGGTCCGGCCTGGAGCGCCGAGAATTTGCACGCCCACGCGATGCAGGTCGAACGCGGATTGATCCGCGTCAATGCTGATGAGGTGACCTATCCCGCTCATGTCATCCTACGCTACCGGCTGGAACGGGCGCTGATCGACGGTTCGCTCGATCTTGCCGATCTGCCGGGCGCCTGGAACGCGGGGATGAAGGAACTCGTTGGGATTACCCCGCCCGACGATAAGGATGGCTGCTTGCAGGATATCCATTGGCCCGCCGGGCTGTTCGGCTATTTCCCCACCTATACGATGGGCGCGATGACGGCGGCACAGCTTTACGCCGCCGCGCAGGCCGATGTGCCGACGATCCCGGACGAAATCGCCCAGGGCAATTTCGCGCCGTTGCTGGGGTGGCTGCGCGAGAAGGTCCACGGTCTCGGCTCTACCCGCAGCGCCAAAGATATTCTGATTGCGGCGACGGGTGCGCCGCTGTCGGTTGCCCCCTTCCGCCGTCACCTCGAACGGCGCTACCTCGATGCCTAACTTCTTGCGGTAAGGACTGGACAGCTTTGCGTTACGTTAGCACGCGCGGTGCCGCGCCCGATCTGGCCTTCGACGATCTGCTGTTGACCGGCCTGGCCCGCGATGGCGGCCTGTATGTTCCAGCGGAATGGCCCAGCTTCACCCTGGCCGATTGGCGGGCGCTGCGGGGGCTGTCCTACGCCGATCTCGCGACGCGATTGCTGGCGCCCTACGTCTGCACGACGATTTCGGAAGACGATCTGTCGGCCATCGTTCATCAGACCTACGCTGGTTTCCGCCATCCGGCCGTCGCCCCGCTGAAGCAGCTCGACACTAATTCCTATATGATGGAGCTGTTCCACGGCCCGACCATCGCGTTTAAGGATTACGCGCTGCAACTGCTGGGGCGACTGTTCGATAACGTGCTGGCGCGCCAGGGCAAGCGCGTAACGATCCTGGGCGCGACCTCTGGCGATACCGGTTCGGCAGCGATTGAAGCCTGCCGCGACCGCGATGCGGTGGATGTCTTCATCCTCTACCCGCATGGCCGCGTGTCGGACGTGCAGCGGCGGCAGATGACGACGGTTGCGGCCAAGAATGTGCGCGCGATTGCCGTCGAAGGCACCTTCGACGATTGCCAAGACATTGTGAAGGCGCTGTTCGCGGATTTGCAGTTCCGCGACGCAGCGCAGCTTTCGGCCGCCAATTCGATCAATTGGGCGCGCATCGTTGCCCAGATCGTCTATTACGTTTACGCCGCCTTGCAGTTGGGGGCGCCCGACCGGCACGTGAATTTCGCCGTTCCGACCGGGAACTTCGGCAATGTCTTCGCCGCCTATTGTGCGAAGCGGATGGGCCTGCCCATCGACCGGCTGGTGATCGGCACGAACCGCAACGATATTCTCACGCGCTTCTTTACCGAAGGCGATATGTCGATCCACGGGGTCGAACCCTCGCTGTCGCCGTCGATGGATATTCAGGTGTCGAGCAACTTCGAACGGCTGCTGTTCGATCTGCTGGAACGCGACGGGCCGGAAGTGGCGAAACGCATCGCCGAATTCCGCGAAACCGGCAAGCTGACCTTGGAAAAAGACCGGCTGAAGCGCGCCCAGCAGCTTTTCGCAGCCACCCGTCTGTCGGACGAAGAAACGCTGGAAACCATCCGCCGCGTTTACGAGACGACCGGCGAAGTGCTGGATCCCCATTCGGCGATTGCCGTTGGCAGCATGCAGCAGTTGCAGGGTAAGGACCGCGACCCGATGGTGGCGCTGGCCTGCGCCCATCCGGCGAAATTCCCGGCGGCAGTTAAAAAGGCCCTGGGTTTCGAAGCGCCGCTGCCGCCGCATCTGGCGCATCTGATGACGGCCCAGGAACGCTTTACCGTTCTGCCCGCCAAACCGGAAGCCATCCGCGATTTTGTGTCTGCCGAACTGCGCCTGGGGGCCTTCGCTTAATGCTGGTTGCATCGACCCTGCGTAATGGGCTGACCGTTCTGACCGATTATATGCCGGCGGCGGAAACCGTCTCGCTGGGGGTTTGGGTCGGGGTGGGCACGCGCGACGAGGCGGCGGAGCAGAACGGCATCGCCCATGTGCTCGAACATATGGCCTTCAAGGGCACGAAAAGCCTGTCGGCGCGGGAGATTGCCGAGAAGATCGAGGATGTGGGCGGGCATTTGAACGCCTATACCACCCGCGAACATACCGCCTATTACGCTAAGGTTTTGGCCGACGATACGCCGCTGGCCGTTTCGCTCTTGGCCGATATTCTGCTGAACTCCACCTTCGATCCCGAAGAATTGGCGCGCGAACGGGCGGTGATCCTGCAGGAAATCGGTCAGGCGATGGATACGCCGGACGATATTATCTTCGATCAGTTCCAGGAAATGGCCTACCCGGATCAGCCCTTGGGCCGCCCGGTGCTGGGGCGGGCGGAGATTGTGGAAAGCGTGACGCGCGCCCAGCTTTCTGCCTATCTGGCCCGGCATTATCACCCGAAGAATATGATCGTCGCGGCGGCAGGGCGCATCGACCACGCCGCTTTCGAATCCCTGGTCGCGGCGGCCTTCGGCGGGATGACCGGCGTGGGCGAGGCCCCCAATCTCGACGTGGCGCGCTATGTCGGCGGGCGGCAGGTGGAGGTGCGCGACCTCGAACAAAGCCATTTGGTCGTCGGCTTCCCGACCGTCAGCGCCAATGACCCGGATTACTACGCCCTGTCGGTTTACTCGACCATTCTGGGCGGCGGCATGTCGTCCCGGCTGTTCCAAGAAGTGCGGGAAAAGCGCGGGCTGGTCTATTCGGTCTATAGTTTCGCCTCCACCTACCGCGATACCGGCGTCATGGGTATTTACGCCGGGACGGGGCCGGAGGAGTTGGGCAAGCTGATCCCCGTGATTGCCGACGAGTTGCTGCGCTTGCCGGACACGGTGACCGAGGCCGAATTGGCCCGCGCGCGGGCGCAGTTGCGCGCGGGCACGCTGATGGCGCGGGAAAGCACCTCCGCCCGTGTCGAATCGCTGGCGCAGAATTTCCTGACCTATGGCCGTCCGGTCGAGGCGGCGGAAATGCTGGCGCGGCTCGACGCCGTGACGCTTGACGATATGCGCCGCCTGGGCGCCAGCTTCATCGGGGCGGCGCCGACCGTGGCGCTCTTAGGGCCAGAAGCGCCGCTCGACCCGATGGCAGCCTTCACCGCCCGGCTGGCGCGGGCGGCTTAACCAGGGTTGGATCGGGGATGAGTCTTTTTGGTCTCGGGTTCCCCGACCTCCAGAAGCGCGGCCAGCGGGTGATGATCCGCCCGCCGCGCCTTACGGATTTCGCCCGCTGGGCCGAATTGCGCGCGGCCTCCCGCAGTTTTCTAGAGCCGTGGGAGCCGACCTGGGGCGACGACGCCCTGTCGAAAAAACGCTTCCGCGCCCGGCTGACCGAATTGGGGCAGGCGTGGCGGGACGACCGCGCCTATGCTTTTTCGATCTTCGCCCTTGCCGATCACGGCCCAGGGGCGGAAGGGCCGATGGTCGGCGGCATCACCCTGTCCGGCGTGCGGCGCGGCGTCGCGCAAATGGCCTCGGTCGGTTATTGGACCGGCGAGCCGTTTATCCGGCGCGGCTATATGCGGGAGGCGCTGCGCCTCGCCCTCGATTTCGCTGGGAAAGACATTGAGTTGCACCGGGTCGAAGCCGCCTGCCTGCCGCGCAATCTGCCCAGCCGAAACCTGCTGCTGACCTCCGGCTTCACCGAAGAAGGCTTCGCCAAACAGTACCTAAAGATCAACGGCGTGTGGGAAGACCATTGTCTGTTTGGTCGGGTGGTCGGGGAGCCGGATATCCCCTAACCGGCCCGCTGCCCGCAGGGGGCGGCACGCAGCACCCGCACAGTCGAGGCCGGATGCTTCAGCAGTTTTTCCGCTGGGCGGATCGGGCGCACGACCAGATTGCCGCCGCAATTCGGGCAGAGGCCGCGAAACACTCCGTCGGCACACTCCGCACAAAAGGTGCATTCATAGGTACAGATGCGGGCCTCGGCGCTGTTGGGCGGCAGGTCGCGGTCGCAGCATTCACAGTTGGGGCGCAGGGCAAGCATGGGGCGATCTCCTGAAAGGGGCAGCCCCAGTCTCGAGTGTTGGCGCGCGTGGGCCAAGGACAAGCCAGCTGCAGTTTCCGCCAGCAGGCTTAACTGAACAGGCGATTCCCCCAATCCCACAGCACCAGCCCGCCCGCCGCCAGTAGGAAGAGCCCGCAGGCGCCTGTCATGGCGCGCTGGGCGCTGGGGCTAAAATTGCGGTGGGCGAGGGCGATGATCCCGGCGCAGAGGAAGCACCACAGCACCGAGGCCGCCATAAACCCGGCAAAGAACCAGCCGAGATCGCGGTCGGTTGGCGCGTCAAGGCCAAGGCTGGGCAGCACGCCGACCAGCGCAACCCAGGTGCCGATGTTCTGCGGATTGCCGAGCGACAGGCCCGCGCCCGCCATCAGCGCCCCTTTCGTCTGCCCGATGGTCGGGCGTGGGGGACTCTCCGGCGTCTTCAGCGCGTCGCGCAGACCCTGCACGCCCATCTGAACCAACAAAGCCCCGCCTGCGAGTGACAGTAGGCTCATCAGCAAGGGAGTGTCGATCAACAGGCTGGCGCCGAGCAGCCCGAGGATGGCCCAGGTGGCATCGCCGACCAGCGAGCCGATTTGCACGGCGAAGGCCGGGCCGAAGCCGCCGGTCAGCCCGCGCCGCAGGCTTTCCGCCCAAACCGGGCCGGGCGCGGCGTTGAACGACAGGCCGAACAAAAAGGCGGCGCCGAGCGTCGAGAGAATTGCGGTATCGATCATAAGGCCCCTCGCACAGAAAGCCCCGATATAGGGCAGGCGATGGGGCGGGTCTTGAACGGAATTAGCCGATCAGCGCTTTGCGATAGGCCCCAGGCGGCACGCCAACGGCGCGGCGGAAGGCGCGGGTGAAATGGGCTTGGTCGGCAAACCCCAGAGCGAGGGCGAGGGAGGCAATCGGCTCCGGCCCCCGCAAGCGGTGCCGCGCTTCGATCAGCCGTTGATCAAGCGCCCAGGCCAGCGGCGGCAGGCCGGTTTCCCGCCGAAATGCCCGGACAAGCCCGGTCGGGCTAAGGCCCGCCAGGTCGGCCAGCGCCTCTAGGCTGGGGGGCGGTTGCTCGAAGGCGCGCAGCCGGGCTTTCACACGTTCAAGATGCGGGGCGCGGCGGCTTGGGGGCGCGGCGCCAACCTCCAGCAGCGGGGTTAGGGCATCGAGCAGCAGTAGCGCCGCCTCCGTTACGTCCGCCTCCCTGCGCGCGTGGGCCAGACGGATGAACGCGGGTAGGGTCTGCGGATGGGCCGCGACCGGCACGGCCCCGCGCAGGGGGGCGTGCAAGGCGCCCTCCAGCCAGGGTAGCGGCGCGTAGAGGGTGACGAACTCCCACGGCTGCTGGCCGATAGCCTGGGAGGCCTGGACCTGCCCCGGCATATACAGCGTCACATCCCCCGGCCCCGCTTCAAACCGCCGCCCATCCAGCCATAGGCTTTCCCCGCCCGACAGGTTGGCAGAAATCACCATCGCGTCATGGGTATGCTTGCCGAAGGCGGCGGGCGCCGCGCTGCCGGTATGCCAAACCTCCAGCGCCCCGGCGCGGATCAGGCGGGGGGCGGTCGGCATGGTTACAGCAGGCCTTCCAGCACCCGATCCGGCGGGCGATGGCCATCGACGAAGGTCTTGATGTTGATGATGACGCGCTCGCCCATATCGATGCGGCCTTCCAGCGTGGCGGAGGCCATATGCGGCATCAGCACGGCGGTTTTGGCGCGCAGCAGCTTGGGGTTGATGTTCGGTTCGCGCTCATACACATCCAGCCCCGCGCCGCCGATATCGCCCGCCAGCAGCAAATCGGCCAGGGTCTTTTCGTCGATCAACTCGCCGCGCGCGGTATTGATGACGATGGCATGCTTCTGGATCAGCTTCAGCCGCCGCGCCGACAGGATGTGGTAGGTGGCGGGCGTGTGCGGGCAGTTGACCGACACAATGTCCATCCGCGCCAGCATTTGGTCGAGGCTCTCCCAATAGGTAGCCTCCAACTCGTTTTCGAGGTCGGCGTCCACCCGGTGGCGGTTGTGGTAATGGACGGAGAGGCCGAAACCGCGCGCGCGCTTGGCCAGCGCCGTACCAATCCGGCCCATGCCGATAATGCCCAGGCGCTTGCCATGAATGCGCCGCCCCAGCATCCAATTGGGCGACCAGCCGTGCCATTCGCCGTCACGCAGCACCCGCTCGCCTTCGGTGATGCGGCGATAGACCGCGAGGATCAGCGCCATCGCCATATCGGCAGTGTCTTCGGCCAGAACGCCGGGGGTATTGGTAACGGTAATGCCTTTTTCTTTGGCAGCCTTAAGGTCGATATGATCGACCCCGGCGCCGAAGCTGGCGATCAGCTTTAGGTTTTCCCCGGCTTCGGCCAGCAGGGCTTCGTCGATCCGGTCGGTAACGGTCGGCACCAGCACATCGGCGGTTCGCACCGCTTCGGTCAATTGTTCGACCGTCAGCGGATGATCATCCAGGTTGAGGCGCGTATCGAACAGCTCCATCATCCGGGTCTCGATCACGTCGGGCAGCTTGCGCGTGACGACAACAATGGGTTTCTTACGGGTTGTCGGCATGCGGGCTTCCCTCCCTCGCGCGGATCAACAAACTTTGGGCAGGGCGATAAAAGGCCCAAGAGTCACAGAGGTCAATCTTGAAATCGCGACGCTCCGCTGCCAAAGGTTCTGCCATGAAAAAGTTTTTTGCGGCAATGCGATATGGGGCGGCGGGCGCGGCGATGCTGATTGCTTCGGCGGGCGCGCTCGGGCAGGGGACCGATACCTCGCTGCCGATCCCGCGTTTCGTCTCCCTGCGGTCGGACGAAGTGAACCTGCGGACGGGGCCGGGGCAGCAATATCCTATCGATTGGGTGCTAACGCGCGGCGGTATGCCGGTCGAAATCATCCAAGAATATGAAACCTGGCGCAAAATCCGCGCGGTCGATGGCACCGAAGGCTGGGTGCATCAGCGCATGGTTTCGGGTAAGCGCGCCGCCATCGTCATCGGCACTGAACCGCAGATTCTGCGCCGCCGCCCGGAACCCGGCGCCCCGCCGGTCGCACGGTTGGAGCCGGGGGTGGTCGGCGACCTTAAGGAATGCAAGGGCGATTGGTGCCGCCTCGAGACGCCGAAAGTCCGCGGCTGGCTGACCCGCGCGCAAATCTGGGGCGTCTACCCGCGCGAGACGGTGGAGAATTAGCCCCCCAGTGCGTAGATCACCGTCTCGCGGGCTTCCCGATCCTCAAGGTCTAGGGTCGTTGGGATCGTATAGCGGGCAAGTTCGGTTAGGCCGGTCTTCGGCACATAGGCGCGGCCCGGATCGGCCAGCAGCACCGGCACGCCGCGTGCGGCGACTGTGCGGCCCCAGGCGATGGCTTTTTCCGCGAGCGGCTTTTCGTAGCACATATCGCCGACCAGCAGCACGTCGATCCCCTCCGGCGGCGGCGCGGCCAGCAGGTCGGCGCTAACGGCGCGCACACCGGTTAGGCCATTCGCTTCGGCATTCAGGGTGATCGTGGTGCAGGCGTAAAGATCGATGTCGGCGGCAATGACCGACACCGCCCCGGCCTTTGCCGCCGCGAGGGAGGTGATGCCGCCGCCCGCCCCCAGGTCCAGCACGCGCTTACCCGCCACGGTTTCCGGGTGGTCCAGCAGATAGCGCGCCAGCGCCTGTCCGCCCGGCCAGGCAAAAGCCCAATAGGGCGGCGGGACATTGCTTTGCTGAAGCTCGGCCTCCGTCGCCTGCCACAGCGGTAGGGCCTCATCGGCCAGATAGAGCCGCAGTTCCGGCACGGCGCTGGCGGATTTCAGCACCGTTTGGGCGCGGATGAAGGCGGCGGGATCAGCCAAGAAATATACTCCCCAACAGCAGCGGGATTAGCACCAGCCAGCCGATAAAGCGGTTGGCGCGGAACAGCAGCAGACATTGATCGGGATCGTCGATCCGCAGCCAGACCAATTGCCACCCAAAATGCGCCGCGATCAGCCCGGCAATCAGCACGGTCAGGCCGAGGCTCCCCCCGGCAGTCAGCACGGCGGCGGCGATCAGCAGAACGGTGCCGCCGTAGAAAAACACCAGCCAGCGCCCCGTCGCCGCCCCCAGGCGCAGGGCGGTGGATTTGACGCCGATGCGCGCGTCGTCGTCCTTATCTTGGTGGGCGTAGATCGTATCGTACCCCAGGGTCCAGAGAATGCCCGACCCATAGAGCAGCAGCGCGGGCAAATCGAGCGTGCCGCGCGCGGCGGTCCAACCCATGAGGGCGCCCCAATTGAAGGCAAGCCCGAGGACGATCTGCGGCCAATGGGTAATCCGCTTCATCAACGGATAGATCGCCACCAGCAGGGTCGAGGCAAGGCCGAGCGCGATGGCAGTGCGGTTCAAGGCGAGCAGCACGGCCAGCCCGATTAAGCCCTGCGCCGCCAAGAAAATTCCCGCCTGCACCATCGTCACTTGGCCGGAGGCGAGCGGGCGCAGCGCGGTGCGGGCAACCTGCCGGTCGAAGTCCCGGTCCATCATATCATTGATGGTGCAGCCCGCCCCGCGCATCGCCAGCGCGCCGAGGGCGAAGAGGAGGTAGAGGCCAATATCGTGGGATCCCGCCAGCGCCAGACCCCACCAGCAGGGGAACAGCAGCAGCCAGGTGCCGATCGGCCGGTCCAGCCGTGCCAATTTCGCATAGGGCCGCCAGCCCGGCGGCAGCAGGGCCAAGAGCCCTTGTTCCTGAATATCGCTGCGGGTCGCACTCATGGCGCGCATGATTGGCGCAGCCCTTCAGGAAAACAAGCTGAATTGATCCGCCGGCGCGGGCGGCACGGCAAAGCGCGTGCAATCGAGATCCCAGACGGGCGTATCGAGGCCGAGTTTCAGGCGCGCAAGGCGCAGGCGCTGGCCGATCATCTCCGCGACCGGGCCGGTCCCGCGAAACCGTTCGCCGGGTTTGGCTTTGTAGAGTTGCCCCTCGCAGCATTGGCGGATCAGCGACAGCACCCGGTCCGCCCGGTCGGGCCGATACTGCCGCAGCCAGGCCTCCATCAGCGGCGCTACTTCCATCGGCAGGCGGATCAAGATAGCGCTGGCCCACCGCGCCCCTGCTTCGGCCCCTGCTGCCAGAATAGCTTCAAGCTCCGCATCATTGAGGCCGGGGATCATGGGGGAGGCGAAGATTGCCACCGGCACCCCTGCCTCGGTCAGCAGGCGGATCGCCTCCAGGCGGCGGCTGGGGGTGGCGGCGCGCGGCTCCAACTCCCGTGCCAAGGTGCGGTCGAGGGTGGTGACGGAGATGGCCACCCGCACGAGGTTCTTGGCCGCCATCGGGGCGAGGATATCGAGGTCGCGGGTGATCAGCGCCGATTTGGTGGTGATGCCAACCGGGTGGTCGAACTCCGCCAGCACCTCCAGCACCTGCCGGGTCAAACCCAAGCCGCGTTCGATGGGCTGATATGGGTCGGTATTGGTGCCGAGCGCCAGCGGCGCCACCGTATAGCGTGGGCGGCGCAGGGCCTCGCGCAGCAGCCGGGGCGCATCGGGCTTGGCGATCAGTTTGGTTTCGAAATCCAGGCCCGGCGCCAGCCCCCAATAGGCGTGGGTCGGGCGGGCGAAACAATAGGCGCAGCCGTGCTCGCATCCCCGATAGACATTCAGCGACTGGCTGAACGGCAAATCGAGCGCCGTCTGCTGAACGATGATGCTCTTGCTGCGATCAAAGCTCACCTCGGTGCGCAGGGGCGGCACCTCCTCCGGCGTCCAACCATCGTCCAGCGCGACCCGGGCGAGTTTTTCATAGCGATTATCGGCAGAACCGATAGCGCCCCGGCCTTTGACGACCGGGGGCGGCAGAAAATCGGACGGGATTTCGGCAGCGCTCATGCTGCCGAGGATAGATGAAAAACTAGAACGAATAAAGAACGATTATGCGTGACCCGCCAGCGGACCTTCGCCGAAACGGTTCGGCCCGACCGTGCCCTTAGTGCAGCAAAAGACGATTAGCACAATCCAACCCAGGATCGGCACGAACGTCAGCAGCCACCACCAGCCCGTACGGTCGATATCGTGCAGGCGCCGGAACAGCACGGCGAGGCTGGGGAAAAACAGGGCAAGGCCGACAAAGCCGCTCAAAGCGCCATTCGCGCCGACTATATCATCCAGCACGCCGCCCAATATCTGCGTCAGGAAGGAAAAGAGCGTGAAATACCAATATTCCGAGCGCGCGGCGCGGCCTTTGAATTCGAAGAACTGACGAAAGCAGCTCGCGATTGCTTCGGGAAAATTCATAGTCCTCACGCTCCCGCACGGGTGGATGGCTCTAAAGGCTGACGGGAGAGCGGCAGGGTGTCAATCCTGGGGAAGCCCCCAGGTAGCGGCAATCAAATAGCGGGCATCACCGCCCCGAAAAGGGGCGCGCATCGATATTTTTTCTGCGGTCGATTTTCGCGAAAACGCTGCATCCGCCCGGCGCGCTCGCGCTTAAAGGGGGCGTGAGACGTCTCGGTTCTTTGCTCTTTTCCAGCTCTTAAGGATGCAGATAATGACCAAATTCGCGCGCATGGCGTTGGCGGGAACCGTGGTGCTTGCCGCCACGACGGCGGCCCAGGCCCAAAAGGTGCCTGCCCATTGGGTTGGGCTGCTGGACGGCAACCGCATCGTTCATATCGACGGTCGCACAGCAAAGGTTGCCAAGCCCGTTGCGCTGACGGGGATCGACGGCACGGTCGTCGGGATCGACGTGCGCCCGGCCAATGGCAAGCTCTACGCGCTGACCCTGTCGGGCGGGCTTTACACGGTCGATCCGAAGACCGGTACGGCCACGCGGGCGAGCCAGCTCGATAAGGCAGTCAATACCGGCCTTAACCCCGTCGTCGATTTCAACCCGGTCGCCGACCGGTTGCGCGTGCTGGGGATCGATGGCGCCAGCTATCGCATCAATGTCGATAGCGGGCAGGTCGCCGTCGATGGCTCGCTGAAATATGACGCGGGCGATGCCGCCGCCGGTAAAACGCCGATGGTCCAAGCGGGCGCCTACAGCAATTCCATCGCTGGGACCAAGGAAACCGGCCTCTATGATATCGATACCACCCTCGGGACGTTCCTGGTGCAGGCGCCGCCCAATGATGGCGTGCTGAAAACCCGCGGCAGCCTGGGGATTAAGGCCAGTGCGCCGCTGGCGTTTGACATCGTGACCGATGGCGCGGGCGGAAACCTTGGCTATCTGGTGGCCGGGAAAACGCTCTATACCGTCGATATCGCCAGCGGTAAGGCAACGAAGAAAGCCGATCTAGCGGGGCTGCGCGGCGCCCTGCGCGATCTTGCCGCGCTGCCGACGATGTAAACCGCCCTGCGACGGGGCGCGGCGTGCGCCCCGTCGCATCACTTGCTACTTCGCGTTCATGCGGATAGCGCCATCAAGCCGAATCGTCGAGCCGTTCAGCATGGTCTGACGGCAGATCGACAGAACCAGCGCTGCATAATCCTCCGGCGTCCCAAGACGCGAGGGGAAGGGGACGGAGGCGGCGAGACTCTCCTGCACCGCCTGCGGCATTGCGGCCAGCATTGGGGTGCCGAAGATACCCGGCGCAATCGTCATCACCCGCACCCCCTTCGGCGCAAATTCGCGCGCCAGCGGCAGCGTCATAGCGGCGACCCCACCCTTCGAGGCGGCATAGGCGGCCTGGCCGATCTGACCTTCGAAGGCGGCGACCGACGCGGTGGTGATGATCACGCCGCGCTCGTTATCGGCCAGCGGATCAAGGCTCAGCATGCCGGCGGCGGCCAGACGGACGGCGTTGAAGGTGCCGATCAGATTGACGGAAATCACCTTGCCGAAGGCATCGAGCGCCATCGGCCCCTCGCGCCCGACCGCGCGGGCCGCCGGGGCGATCCCGGCGCAGGCCACGAGAAGGCGGGCGACGCCGTGGGCATCGGCGGCTTTGGCGACGGCTGCTTCCAACCCGGCAGCATCGGTTACATCCGCAGGGCAGGCGAGGGCGCCCAGGGCGGCGGCGGCTTCGTCGAGCTTTGGGCCGGGTAGATCAATCAACGCGACCTTCGCCCCGGCGGCGATCAGCGCCTTGGCCGTGCCATAGCCCAACCCCGATGCGCCGCCCGTAACCAGCGCGGCCTGACCCTGAACGTCCATTGCTTCCCCCCTAAACCCGGTTGTTTTTCGCTCGCGCGACGATGGAGAAACTTTCCCTTAAGGTCAAGATAACCCGCGCGCTAACCCCTGAAGAAGGGCCTGAATGACCGCAAGATACTTCTCCTGCGCGTCTAGTTCAGCCTCGGCGGCTCGGTCGAATAATGCGTCCAATAGATCGGTCAGCACCGCCTCAGGCAGGGCGGGCAAAGCGCCTGCTGCCTGGGCTACCCGGACCCCGTCGGCAAGCGACGCGCGGGCGTAACGCGCATCCATCGCGCGGGCTTCGGCTTGGCCCAGCACCGCGGGGGCTTCGACCAGCAGCAGGCGCCGACGCCCGGGGGCATTCATTGCCGCAAGATAAGCGGCGCCGCCGTCGATCAGACTGGCAATCGCATCAACCGGGGCCACCGTGGCGTCGGCGATGGCGGCGGCCAAGGCGGCGTGTTCGGCCTCGATCACCGCCCGGAACAGATCGATCTTATCGGCAAAATGATGATAGAGCGCCCCGCGCGTCACCCCCGCAGCGGCCACGATGTCGGGCGTCCCGGTCGCGGCATAGCCGTGGTCGGCAAAAAGCGCGCGGGCGGCGGTCAGCAGCGCCGTTTGCGTCGCGGCCCGCCGGTCGGCCTGCGGTCGGGGGGAGCGTTTGCGTATTTTTTCTTGCATGCGTGCAGCCTGTATGTTTATAAAAAGATACAGACTGTTTGTATCATCCTGATAGGCTCGACACTAGGGAGAGACCGATGCGCTGCACGTCCTATTATCCGGTGCTGCTAACCGCCGATGTTGCGGAAACCGCAAGTTTCTATGAAACCCACTTCGGGTTTGCCCGTGCGTTCGACAGCGATTGGTATGTACACCTTGCGATGCCGGACGCGGCGGCGATCAATCTCGCCGTGCTCGACTATCGCCATGAAACGATTCCGGCACCGGGGCGAACCCCCAGTGCTGGGCTGATCTTAAACTTTGAAGTGGCCGATGTAGATGCGGAGCACGCCCGCCTTGTTGCAGCGGGCCTGCCCATGCTGCTCGACCTGCGCAGCGAAGCCTTCGGTCAGCGCCATTTCATCACGGCCGATCCCAACGGCGTGCTGATCGACGTGATTACGCCGATCCCGCCGAGCGCCGAGTTTGCCGCGCTGTATAGCCCGGACGCTCTGGCCGAAACCGCCCGTTAAGCCGAGCGGACGGTCTCGACGAAACGCTGCACTTCCGTCTTCAGCGTATCGGACTGGCGGGCCAACTCGCCCGCCGCTTTCAGCACATGGTTGGCCGATGTGCCCGTTTCGGCGGCGACCGCCGAGACGCTGGTGACGGCTTTCGAGGCTTCTTCCGTACCGCTGGCCGCCTGCTGCACATTGCGGCTTATCTCGCCGGTAGCGGCGCCCTGCTGCTCCATCGCGGCGGCAATCGTCGTGGTGATCTCGTTGATCTGATTGATCACCGTGCCGATGGCGCCGATTTCGGTGACGGTTTCGGAGGTGGCCATTTGAATCTGGCTCACCTGGGCCTGAATTTCCTGGGTTGCCTGGGCGGTCTGATTGGCCAGCGTCTTCACTTCCGCCGCGACCACCGCAAAACCTTTGCCCGCTTCCCCGGCGCGGGCGGCTTCGATAGTGGCATTCAGCGCCAGCAGATTGGTCTGGCTGGCGATGCTTTCGATGATCTGGACGATTTCGCCGATGCGCTGGGCGGCGTCGGCCAGCCCGCTGACCGAGCGGCTGGTCTTTTCCGCCTGGCTGACGGCGCGGCCCGCGATACCGGTCGATTGCTCAACCTGGCGCGAGATTTCGCGGATCGAGGCCGAGAGTTCTTCCGCCGCCGCCGCGACCGAATGAACATTGCTGGAGGTTTGTTCCACCGCCGCAACGGCGTTCTGCGTTTGATTATTGGTGCTATCGGCGGCGGCGCTCATCGCACGGGCGTCGGTGTTCAGATCGCGGGCCGCCATGCCGAGCGCTTCGACAACGGCGGAAACGCTCCGTTCGAACCGGCTGGCCAGATCGTGCATCGCGGCGCTCCGCTCGGCAGCGGCGCGGGCTTTGGCGGCGTCCTGTTCTTCGGTCAGGCGTTTGACTTCGAGGGCGTTATCCTTGAACACCTGCACGGCAGCGGCCATTTCGCCAACTTCGTCCTGACGGCCCGTCGTCGGGACGGCAACGGTCAGGTCGCCGCCTGCCAGCTTGTGCATCACTGCGGCAAGCCCCCGCAGCGGGCGTACCGACCCCATCGACCAGAAGGCAAGCCCGAGGCCGATGACGACGGCGCCGCCGGTGAAGAGCAGCGACAGAAGCTGGAAGCCCTTCGCCACATCGCGCGCTTCGGCGGCGATAACGTTATTTTCCTTTTCCTGGTAATCGATGAAAGCATTGATGCGCGCCAGCCATTCAACGAACAAAGGCCGGGCTTGTTCGACGGCCTGGGTCAGCGCCGCCGCATCGTTCTTACGCTTGGCGTCGATGGCTTTTTGGATCACGGGCGTGGTTTTTGCTTCCGTTTCCTTGATCGCCGCCAGCAATTGCCGCTCATTCGCGCCGATATGCTTGCTGGTATTGAAAATCTGATCCAGCGGCCCAGCGGAGTCGGCGTAGAATTTTGCCAGCCGGTCGGTATCGGCAATCACGGCAGTGGCATCGGCCATCAGCGCCAGATCGCGCACATTGATCGACCGATCATGCACACTGCCGCGGAAATTGATCGCGTAGCGCTGCTTGACGTTATTGACCTCGTTGATCGTCGTCAGCTTGGCATCGACCTTATTCACCTCGCGGATGCTGATAACCGTTAGGGCGATCATCAGAACCAGAATCGCGGCAAATCCCAGGGCCAGACGCGGCCCGATCCGAAGAGAGCTGAGGAAGGGCATCAAAGTCTCGCTGAAAGGAAAAAGAAAAGGTCAAAACACAAAACAGCTTACCACTGTTTAGGGTGGGCTTTTGGTGACAGCCTGTCCAGAGTGATTAATCGGCGTCCAGTTTAATGGGTTTGGTGTCGGAAACGGAAGCCCTCGCGCAGCCAGCGGCTTAGTTTTCCCCAACGCTCCATCCCTTCCGGCGGGCGTTCCGGCTCAAGGTCGATCCCGACTTCGTGAATGCGGTCGTCGTCGACAGTTTTGGCAATCAGATCAATCGGGCCGACGCGCACCCGGTCGCCCACGGCGGGCAGGGTCGCCAGCTTATCGCCCATGAAGCTGGCAATCGTCAGCCCGCCCGCGCCCTCGGGGATCGGCACGCCGTAGAGTTTGGCGAGATCGTCGAGCGTCCGTTGACCGTCGATAGTAAATTCGCCCAGCAGCGCATCGGGGTCGATCAGCCGCTGGGATTTCGGGCCGAACAGCCGGTCGAGATGGCCGACTAGTTCGGCATCGCCCCGGATCAGCAGATAATCGCCAGGAACCAGCGTGGCGGCGGCATTCGGCCCCAGCGCGAGGCCCTCGCGCAGCAGCATCAGCACGCGGGCATTGCCGGGCAGCGATAGCGCCCCGTCGGGCCGGGTCAGGATGAGACTATCCGCCGCCACGGCATAGCCTGCGACAGCATTATCGCCCTCCACTGTTCCCGGCAGGTCGATATTGAAGCGTGCCGGCGGTTGCGCTTCCGCAGGGACCGTCAGCCGCAGCAGCCGGGCCAGCGGCGCCAGCGTCCAGCCCTGGACCAGCAGCGACAGCACGACAACGACGAAGGCGACGGAGAAATAGGCCATTCCTCCCGGCGCCCCGGATAGCACGGGCACGATGGCCAGGAAGATCGGCACCGCGCCGCGCAGCCCGACCCAGGAAACGAAGATCACTTCGCGCCAGTTAAAGCGGAATGGCAGCAGGCAGAGCGCCGTTGCCAGCGGCCGGGCCACAAACATCAGCACCACGGCGACCCAGACGGCGGGGCCGAGATATTCGATGAGCGAGGAGGGGGTGACGAGCAGCCCCAGCATCAGAAACAGCGCGATCTGGGCGAGCCACGCGAAAGCATCGAGGAATTTTTCGATCCCGGCGTGTGCCTTGCTGCGCTGATGGCCGACCAACAGCCCAACGAGATAAATGGCGAGATAGCCGGAGGCATGGACGCTTTGCGCCGCCCCGAAGACCACCAAGGCGCCCGCTAGGGTGAAGATCGGGTAGAGGCCCGGTTCAATCTCGATCCGCCGCAAAATACCGCGCAGAGCAAAGCCGCCCGCCGCGCCAAAGGCCGCCCCGCCGACCATTTGCAGCAAAAAGAACGGCAGCGGTCCCATACTGACGGCGCCTGCGCCATTCGGGGCGAGGATGGTGACGAGCAGCAGGGTAAGGAAGATCGCCATCGGGTCATTCAGGCCCGACTCGACCTCCAGCGTCGCCCGCACGCGCTTGTGAATATCGACCTTATTTTGCCGCATCAGCCCAAAGACGGCGGCGGCGTCGGTGGAGGCGACGATAGACCCCATCAAGAGCGCCTGCACCCA
Organism: Elstera cyanobacteriorum; assembly: GCF_002251735.1. Classification (NCBI taxonomy): domain Bacteria; kingdom Pseudomonadati; phylum Pseudomonadota; class Alphaproteobacteria; order Rhodospirillales; family Rhodospirillaceae; genus Elstera; species Elstera cyanobacteriorum. The sequence goes on from NZ_NOXS01000033.1 coordinate 478,840, forward strand.
ATTGTGCGAAAACGGCCCAATCGCCCCGGCGACGATCCCGGCGGACAGCAGCACCCCAACCGTGGCCAGCGCAAAGGCGGGCAGCCCCGCCTGCCTAAACTGGCTCAGCGGCGTGCGCATACCGCCTTCGAACAGAATGATCGCCAGCGCGGCGCTGCCGATGGTATAGGCGGCCTGGAAGTCGGAAAACAGAATGCCGCCCGGGCCGTTTTCCCCGGCGAGCATGCCGAGCGCGAGAAAGACAACGAGCAGCGGCGCGCCGACGCGGGTGGAAACCATCCCCGCGAAGATGCTGAGCAGCAGCAATGTTCCTGTCAGCAGGATCAGCTGATTGCTGGCGTCCACCCGTGCCCCCTTCGCTTCTCGACTCGATGATTATCATTCACGGATTTGCAGCGAAGCGAAAGGCGGTAAACTCTGCCGCGTGCGCTGCACTGCATTGTTCTACACCAAGGGTTTGGGGCTTTATCATGTCATCCGACGAAGAAAGCGTCGCCGCGCGGCTTTTTGTCTCCGACCCGCTAACGGTCGGGGCCGAAATCACCTTCGACGCCGACCAGACCCATTATCTGCGCGCGGTGCTGCGCCTCGGCCCCGGCGACGCGCTGGCGCTGGTTAATGGCCGCGATGGCGAGGCGCGGGCCGTGATCCAGGCGTTAGAAAAGCGCTCGGGCCGCGCCCGTATCGCGGCGATCACCCGGCCCTTCGCGCCGGAACCCGATCTCTGGCTGCTGTTTGCGCCGATCAAGCGCGCGCGGCTCGATACGATCATCGAAAAAGCCACCGAACTGGGCGCCAGCCGCCTGCTGCCGACGGTGACCCGCCGCAGCAATATGGGCCGGGTCAGTCTGGAGCGGATGGCGGCGATTGCCCGCGAGGCCACCGAGCAGTGCGAACGCCTGACCCTGCCAGAGATTGAGGAGGCGGCACCGCTGGCCAAACGCCTCGCCGCCTGGCCCGACGACCGGCTGCTAATCGTGGCGGACGAAGGCGGGGAGGCGCCGGACGCCCTAACCGCCCTGGCACCCTTACCCGAGGGTCAGAAACTGGCGCTGCTCATCGGTCCTGAAGGCGGCTTTGATCCGGCGGAGCGGGACCAGTTGAAGGCGCTTGCAATCGCGCCGCTTCCTCGGCATGGTGGCGCGGAAGTTAACGCTGTTAGTCTGACCGCTGTAGAGCGTTTCGTTCTGCGGGTCAGCCTGGGGCCGCGCATTTTGCGGGCCGATACGGCGGCGGTCGCCCTGTTAGCGCTGGTGCAGGCGCAGGGCGGCGATTGGCGTAACCTGGGGCCGCGCGGCAGCGAACTGGCTTCTTAGAAAAAGGCGGCATCGGCCATAGGGCGGTGCGCAGAAACGAGGGGATCGATGGCGGGCACTCCTTCCGGCTTGGGCGAAATCATCACCGATAAGCGCCAATTGGTCGCCTATCTCGACAGCGGCTCGAAGCCCGCCGACCAATGGTCCATCGGCACCGAGCACGAGAAATTCGTTTTCCACCGCGACACATTCCGCGCCCCCGGCTATGACGGGCCGAGTGGTATTCGCGCGCTGCTGGAAAGCTTGGCGGCGGACTATGGCTGGACCCCCGTTTACGAAGGCGATCACCCGATTGCCCTAACGCGCGGTAAAGCCTCCGTCAGCCTGGAGCCGGGCGGGCAGTTTGAACTCTCCGGCGCGCCGCTCGCCGATCTGCATCAGACCGAAGCGGAACTGCTGGGCCATTTGCAGGAAGTGACGGCGGTGGGCGACAAGCTCGGCCTCGGCTTCCTCGGCGCGGGGTTCAATCCCCTGTGGGCGCGGGCGGATATTCCGTGGATGCCCAAGGGCCGCTACGCGATTATGAAATCCTATATGCCGAAGGTCGGCAGCCTTGGGCTTGATATGATGATCCGCACCTGCACGGTGCAGGTGAACCTCGATTACGGTTCCGAAGCCGATATGGTGAAGAAGTTCCGCGTGTCGCTGGCCTTGCAGCCGGTGGCGACGGCGCTTTTTGCCGCCTCGCCCTTCACGGAAGGCCGCCCGAACGGTTTCCAGAGCTTCCGCAGCCATATTTGGACCGATACCGACCCTGACCGCTGCGGTATTCTGCCGTTTGTATTCGAAGACGGCATGGGGTTCGAGCGCTACGTCGATTATATGCTCGATGTGCCGATGTATTTCGTCTACCGCGACGGCCAGTATATCGACGCCTCGGGCCAGAGTTTCCGCGATTTTATCGACGGCAAACTGCCCGCCTATCCGGGCCAGCGGGCGCATTTGGGCGATTTCATCGACCATCTCTCCACCGTCTTCCCAGAAGTGCGGCTGAAGAAATTCCTCGAAATGCGCGGCGCCGACGCTGGCCCGGCCAAGCGGATGTTAGGGCTGCCCGCGCTGTGGGTCGGTCTACTCTATGACACCACGGCGCTCGATGCTGCCTGGGATCTGGTCAAAGACTGGACGCCGGACGATCACGCCGCCCTGCGCACCACCGTCCCGGCGCGTGGCCTTGCGACGCCGTTCCAAGGGAAAACCGTCCGCGACCTCGCCCTAACCATGCTGACCATAGCCCGCGATGGCTTGCGCAACCGCCGCCGCTTCAACGCCAAGGGTGAGGACGAAACCTTCGCGCTCGATCCGCTGTTCGCCGTGGCAGGCAGTGGCCGGTCCTATGCTGATGATCTGCTGGATGCGTTCCACGGCCCCTGGCAGGGCGATGTGCGGAAGATTTACGCGGAAAGGGCATTTTAGCGTCAGGACATGATTTTAATGCGCGTAAAATAAGCCTAAATGACAACCTATTGGATGATCGGGTAAGCTGGACCGACAGAGATTCTTTGTCGGAGAGAGAAATGCCTAAAACGTCTGCTATTTGCCTAACGATCTTAGCGTGCTTAATCAGTGTTCCCACGATTGCAGCAAATATTGTTACACTTAACACTACGCCTTGGGCGATTGCGAAGGAGCAAGAAACCGGGGGGGTTATCGCCGACTTTGCGCGCGAGATTAGCCAACGCACTGGGATTGCTTTTTCTCCCCGTGGGCTTCCTGCGTCACGGCTCGTGCAGATGATCAATGAAGGGGAAGCGGATGTCGCGCTGCTGAATGCCGTAACCCCGATGGAAGCCGAAACGCTTGGCCCCGTTTTTGTGATCCCTGTCGTGGCGGTTGCACGCCCGGGCGTGACGCTGAAGCAGTATGAGGATCTTAAATCGTTGCGGCTGGGGGTGGTGACTGGACTGAACCTCGGCACCCCCATCGACACCGACACAAGCTTAAACAAATCAGCCGAACCGAATTATGATCAGATTATCCGCAAGATGGAGGCCGGGCGGCTCGACGTCACCTATGGTGTGGCGGTTTCGGTGCGCGCGAGTGCGGGCAGTATCGGCTTGGCTCACGTTCTGGGCGATGCGATCCCCCTTCAGACCGTTACAATTGCCCTGCGCGCCGGTCTGAAAAGTACCTCTGCCGATCAGCGGGCAGCCCTTGGCAAGGCGCTAACGGCCATGCGGGACGATGGGACAATCGACCAGCTTCGGAATAAATATTTCAATGCCGATTGGAGTTTAAAATAACGCCATCGTCTGACCCGCGAGGGTAGGTACTGGCAGAGTGGGTGTTCTAAGGAGCGGGAAAGAGCCGCGCCAGACCGGCGACCGCCCATTCTGCTGCGTCCCGGCGTTCCGCCTGTGACGGGCGTGCCTCGGGGGCGCGGTGCAGGGCGGCGATTTGGCGGTCGCCGATCAGCAACCCATAAAATGCCTGATAGACCGGGCGGACATCGCTAAACCCGATACCGCCCGCCGCGCGCCAACGCGCGAGCAGGTCTAAAATGAGGGGGGCGGATCGGTTGCGACCGTGCGCCAGCAGGAGGGCACTCCAGCGCCCGCTCGGATCACCGAGGGCGGCGCGGTTGATGGCAAGCCCAGTGTCTGAGGTCAGCAAATCCAGAAGCCGTTCGCCAACCCTGACCAATTGCGCGGCCGGGTCACCGCCCGACAGCCCCTCGGTTAGCGCGGCATTCAGCGCCTCTGCCTGACGGTCGATGACGGCCGCGATCAGGGCATCCCTATCCGCAAAAAGATCATAGAGCGTTTCCTTGGAACAGCGTGCCGCCTTTGCAAGGGCATTGGTGGTCAGAGCCGCGAGGCCGCCGCTGCGCAAGATGGCTTCGGCGTGGGTCAGAATCTGATTGCGGCGGTTCGGGTCGGGGGTGGGCATAGGGCTTTCCAAACTGCGTACTGCATGGTACTAAACTCTTCGTACCGTGCAGTACGCAAGTTTTCTAACGGAGACGCCGATGGCCTTTTTCTTTCTGTACGCGGCGGCGCTGGGCAGTCTGGTTTTAACCGGTCTGATTGCGGGGTTTTTCTACGCCTATGCCTGTTCCGTCATGGTTGGCTTTGCCATCCTCGATCCCCGTACCGCGATAGCGGCAATGCAGGCGATCAATGCGACGGTGCGAAATATCTACTTTGCCCCTGCCTTCTTCGGGCCGCCGCTGATCTTAGCGATCACCACGGTCTTGGCCATGCGGGTAGGGGCGCGCCGCGCCGCGATCTGGTTCGGGACGGCGTCGGGGGTCTATCTTCTTGGCGGTTTGCTGCTGACGATGCGGATCAATGTGCCGATGAACGAGGCGCTGGCCGTTACCACCATCCCACAGGATCCGGCGGAAGCCCTGAGGCTTTGGGCTGACTATGCAGGCCCCTGGCAATTCTGGAATTTCGTCCGCACGGTCGTTAGCACCCTTGCCTTGGTTTTGACGGGCCTTGGGCTTCTGGCTGTGCAGGGCGCCCTGCGGCCCAGCGCGGGCTATTCGGTTGCGGGGCGGGCACGCTGACAGTATGGTGCGCCCCTGGTATTTAGGGGCAATGGGCATGACGACCGCGTTAGAGCTGATCCGTAATTTTTCCATCATCGCGCATATCGACCACGGCAAATCGACGCTGGCGGATCGCTTGATCCAGGCCTGCGGCGGCCTGTCGGACCGCGAGATGAAGGAACAGGTGCTCGATTCGATGGATATCGAGCGCGAACGCGGTATCACCATCAAGGCGCAGACCGTGCGCCTGCAATATAAAGCCTCGGACGGCGTGACCTATACGCTGAACCTGATGGATACGCCGGGCCATGTGGACTTCGCCTATGAAGTCAGCCGCAGCCTCGCCGCCTGCGAAGGTTCGCTGCTGGTGGTCGATGCCAGTCAGGGCGTCGAAGCCCAGACCTTGGCCAACGTTTATCAGGCTTTGGATGCCCATCACGAAATCGTGCCGGTCCTCAATAAGATCGACCTGCCCGCCGCCGAACCGGAGCGGATCAAGACGCAGATCGAAGATGTGATCGGCATTGATGCGTCCGACGCCGTGATGATTTCGGCGAAAACCGGCCTTGGCATCGGTGATGTGCTGGAAGCGCTGGTCAAGCGCCTGCCGCCGCCGACCGGCGACGAAACCGCGCCGCTGAAGGCGCTGCTGATCGATAGCTGGTATGATGCCTATCTCGGCGTCGTCATTTTGGTGCGCGTGCGCGACGGGATTCTGAAGACCGGCGCCAAGATTAAGCTGATGTCCACCGGCGCCGTCTATCAGGTGGACCGGGTCGGCGCCTTCACCCCGAAGGCGACGACGATTGGCGAGCTGGGGCCGGGCGAAGTTGGCTTCATCACGGCGGGCATCAAGGCGGTGGCCGATTGCGCCGTGGGCGATACGATCACTGAAGAAAAGCGCCCGGCGGCGGCCCCCTTGGCGGGGTTCAAACCCTCTGTGCCGGTGGTGTTCTGCGGTCTTTTCCCGGCGGATGCGGCGGAGTTCGAGCATTTGCGCGAAAGCCTGCAAAAGCTGCGGTTGAACGATGCCAGCTTCCAGTTCGAAGCCGAAAGCTCCGCCGCGCTGGGGTTCGGCTTCCGCTGCGGCTTCTTGGGGCTGCTGCACCTTGAAATCATCCAGGAACGGCTGGAGCGCGAGTTCAACCTCGATCTCGTCACCACCGCCCCCTCGGTGGTCTATAAGGTCGTCCTCACCAATGGTGAGGAAATGGAGCTGCATAACCCCGCCGATATGCCGGACGTAGTGCGGATCGAAGAAATCCAGGAACCCTGGATCAAAGCGACAATCATGGTGCCGGACGAGCATCTTGGCGCGATTCTGGCACTCTGCCAGGAACGGCGCGGTATTCAGATCGATCTGACCTATGCCGGGAACCGGGCTATGGCGGTCTATCGCCTGCCGCTCAACGAAGTCGTCTTCGATTTCTATGACCGGCTAAAATCGGTCAGCCGGGGCTACGCCAGCTTCGATTATGCGCTCGATGGGTATGAGCCGGGCGATCTCGTGCTGCTGAACATTCTGGTGAACGCCGAACCGGTGGATGCGCTGGCGCTGATCGTTCACCGCAGCCAGGCCGACCGGCGCGGGCGGGCTTTGTGCGAAAAGCTGAAAGACCTGATCCCGCCGCAAATGTTCCAGATCGCCATTCAGGCCGCCATCGGCGGGCGCATCATCGCGCGCGAAACCGTGCGGGCGATGCGTAAGGACGTTCTGTCCAAATGCTACGGCGGCGATATTTCCCGTAAGCGCAAACTGCTGGAAAAGCAGAAGGAAGGGAAAAAGCGCATGCGGCAGTTCGGCAAGGTCGAAATTCCGCAAAGCGCCTTCCTCGCCGCGCTCAAGACCGGGCCGGAATAAGCGCAAGGTCAGACTGTTCGCAGACCGTCTTCGCGGGCACCCGGGAAGACGGTCTTGCTTTTTGGGCCGGTCTTCGGCCAAGCATGGGCCATGACGACTTCCGCCCCTGCCGCCGCGCCCTGGTGGCGCCCTGATCGCTTTGCCCGCAAGCGCCCGTTTCTACACCGCCGCGCCGATGCGCTGCGGGCAACCCGTGCGTTTTTTGACCATGCCGGGTTTCTCGAAGTCGATCCGCCCGCCTTGCAGGTATCGCCGGGACTAGAGCCGCATTTGCACGCCGTCGGTGCCGATCTGCACCGTCCGACGGGCGAAGGGCTGCGGCGCTATCTCCATACCTCGCCCGAATTCACCATGAAAAAGCTGCTGGCGGCGGGCGAAACCCAGATTTACGCCCTAGGTCACGTTTGGCGCGACCGCGAAGGGTCTGACACCCATTCGCCGGAATTCACCATGCTGGAATGGTACCGCGTCGGCGCTGATTACCGCGATTTGATGGCGGATTGCGAAGGGCTTATCCGCCGCGTGACTGGTGGCCAGCCGTTGCGGCGCGGCGATCAGGTGATCCCCGTCACCGGACCCTTCGAACGGTTGACGGTAGCGGACGCCTTCGCGCGCCATTGCGGAATTGACCTGCTCGCCTCCGCCCCCGACCCGAAGCAACCGGGTAGCGATGCCGCGTCCGCTCGGTTGCTGGCGGCGGATGCCGACCGGCTGGGCGTGCGCGTTGCCGCCGATGACCGTTGGGACGATATCGTCTTCCGCTTAATGTTCGAGTTTATCGAACCGCACTTGGGGCGGCAGCGCCCGACGTTTTTGATCGATTATCCGATCTCGATGGCCGCGCTCGCCCGCCCAAAGCCGGAAGACCCGCGCCTCGCCGAACGGTTCGAGCTGTATGCGGCGGGGGTCGAACTCGCCAATGCTTTCGGCGAATTGACCGATGCAGCGGAGCAGCGCGCGCGGTTCGAGGCCGATATGGAGTTGAAGCAGGCGCTCTATGGCGAGCGCTACCCGATCGACGAGGATTTTCTCGCGGCGCTCGCCCACGGTCTGCCCGCGTCGGCGGGGATCGCATTAGGCTTTGACCGGCTGGTGATGCTGGCGGCGGGGGCGGAAAAACTCTCGGATGTTCTATGGGCGGAGGTTCAGTAATGCGGCCCGGTAAATCGAACCGTTCGTCCGGCCCCCGCCGTCCGGCGCCGAAAGGCAAGGACCGGCGCGGCGAGCGGGTGCGCGTCACCATCGACCGGCTGGGCGTGCAGGGCGATGGGTTGGCGCAGGTCGATGGGGTGCCGCTGTTCGTGCTGGGGGCCTTGCCGGGCGAAACGGTCGAGGCGGTGCTGACGGCGCCGCGCGGCGATGGCTGGGCAGCGCGGACGGAGACCGTGGTTGCAGACGCGAACCCTGACCGCATCGCCCCGATCTGCGGCCTGTTCGGGCGCTGCGGCGGCTGTAGCCTGCATCACCTGTCCGATACCGCCCAAGCGGCGCTGAAGACCGACCGCATTCGCCGTGCCCTGCAACGCCAGGGGTTCGAGAGCGTGCCGATGCGCCCGCTGGCAATGAGCCCGCCCGCCAGCCGTCGCCGTGCCAGTTTCGCCGCCCGCCGCACGGTTAAGGGGGTGATCCTCGGGTTCCACGAGGCGGCCTCCGCCACGATCCTACCGCTGGAGGCCTGCCCGCTGCTGCGCCCGGCGCTCGTCGCGGCCTTGCCGCCGTTGCGCGACGCGCTGGCGGATATTCTGCCCGCCGGGGGAACGGTCGATCTGGTGATGACCGAAAGCGGCGCGGGTCTCGATGTCGCCCTGATCGGTCTCGCCGCGCCGACTTTGCCCCAGCGCGAGACGCTGGCCGCCTTGGCCGATAGGCTCGACCTTGCCCGTTTGGCCTGGGCGCTGGATGCGACCAGCCCGGTCGAAAGTCTGGCCGAACGGCGGGCGCCGTGGCTCCCCCTCGGCGGGGTGCGCGCAATCGTGCCGCCGGGCGGCTTTCTGCAAGCGACGGCTGAAGGCGAAGCGGCGCTGCTAGCGGGCGTGCGGGCGGCTCTGGCGGGCGTTCCGGCGCGCGCGCCGATCTTCGATCTGTTTGCCGGGCTGGGCACCTTCGCCCTGCCATTGGCGGCGGATGGGTTTCGCGTGACGGCGGTAGAAGGGTTGGCCGACCCGCTCACCGCCCTCGACCGCGCCGCCCGCCAAGCGATGCTGAGCGTGACCACCCAACAGCGCGACCTGGAGCGCCGCCCGTTGCTGGCCGCCGAACTCGCGGGCGCGGCGGCGATCGTCATCGACCCGCCGCGCGCCGGGGCCAAGGCGCAAAGCCAGGAACTCGCAGCCTCGACCGTGCCGGTAATCGCCGCCGTTTCCTGCAATCCCGATAGTTTTGCCCGCGATGCCGCGCTGCTGGCCGAGGGCGGCTATCGGCTGGATTGGGTGCAGCCGGTCGATCAATTCCGTTGGTCGCCCCATGTGGAATTGGTGGCGCGCTTTAGCCGCTGACCGCAGAACACCCCCGCCGCCTTGCCGCTTCCGTTTCGCGCGAAAGCGCTCTAGCGTCTTTTCTCAGAAACAATCGGCGCGGGAGAAACGCAGTGTCGGAGTGTCGGGCGGTATATCAGGGCGATGAGGCTTTGGCGGGGCTCTTAGCCAAACACGGCGGTGCCGATCTGGCGGCGGTCAAGGCGCTGCTGGCGGGGCTGGCGAGCGCTTCGGTGGATCAGTCCGATACCGACTGGCCGCGCATGATTGCCGCCGACCCGTCGCCCGCCCTAGTGGCGCAGCTTGAAGCGCTGAAGGCCGAGTTGAAAGCCGCCCAGCCCCAGCCGATGCCGCTGGCCGAGCGGGTTCCGGCCCTGCGTGCCCTCTTGGCGCAAACCGGCATCGATGGGTTCCTGATCCCGCGCGCCGACGAGCATCAGGGCGATTCGCTGGCCCCGCACGCCGAGCGCCTGCCGTGGCTGACCGGCTTTAGCGGATCGGCGGGGATTGCGGTTGTCCTGACCGAGCGCGCGGCCCTGTTCGTCGATGGCCGCTATACCGAACAGGCGCGCAACCAGACCGATGTTTCGGTGTTCGAGCAATGCCACCTGATCAACCAGCCACCCAGCGTGTGGCTGCAGGAGGCGGCGAAACCCGGCCAGCGCATCGCCTTCGATCCCTGGTTGCATTCGCTTGATATGATCGAAAAACTGGCGGAAGCCCTGGCCGACAGCGGCGTGACCCTGGTTCCGGTGGAGCCGAACCCGGTCGATATGGTCTGGGGCGCGGCGCAGCCGCCGGTACCGTTGGGGCCGGTGCGCCTGCACCCGGACGCGCGGGCAGGCCGCTCCTCCGCCGATAAGCGCGCGGCGCTGGCGACCGATTTGCAGAAGCAGAAAGTCGCGGCGACGGTGATGACGACGCCGGAAAGCATCGCTTGGCTGCTGAATATTCGCGGTGCCGATGTGCCGAACAAGCCGGTAGCGCAGAGCTTCGCCCTGGCCCGCGCCGATGGCACGCTCGATTGGTTCATCGACGCGCGCAAGCTGCTGCCGGGGGTGACAGCGCATCTTGGGAACTCCGTGCGCGTGCGCGATCCGCTGGAATTCGTTGAGGCTTTGCGCGGTTTCTCCGGTCAGCGCGTGCTTCTGAATGCCGCCGCCTGCGCCTGGGGCATCGCCGAAACCCTGACGAAGACCGGCGCGACCGTTGTACGCGGCACCGATCCCGTCGCCATCCCCCGCGCCTGCAAGACCGAGGCGGAGTTGCAGGGCGCGCGTGACGCCCATCTGCGCGACGGGGCGGCGGTTATTCGCTTCCTTGCCTGGGTGAGCCGCGAAGCCTTGTCGGGTAACCTCACCGAAATCGCCGCCGCCGATCAGCTCGAAGCCTTCCGGCGCGAAACCGGCGTGCTGCGCGGCCTTAGCTTCAACTCCATCTCTGCTGCTGGGCCGAATGCCGCCCTGCCGCATTATCGCCCGACGCCGGAGGCGCAGCGCGTGCTGACGCCGGGGGAAATCTATCTGATCGATAGCGGCGGGCAGTATGAGGATGGCACGACCGACATTACCCGGACCCTCGCCCTCGGCACGCCCACCCCGGCGATGCGCCGTCACTTTACCTTGGTGCTGAAGGGCCATATCGCCATCGCCACCCTGCGCTTCCCGACTGGGACGACGGGCGGGCATATCGACGCGATGGCGCGGCAGTTCCTCTGGGCCGATGGGCTTGATTACGACCATGGCACCGGCCACGGCGTCGGCTCCTTCCTATCGGTCCACGAAGGCCCGCAGAGCATTTCGAAAGCCGGGACCGCCGCCGCGCTGATGCCGGGGATGATCCTGTCGAACGAGCCGGGCTATTACAAACCCGGCGCCTATGGCATCCGCTGCGAAAACCTCGTCATCGTCCGCACGCTTGACCTGCCGGGCGCCGAGCGGGAGATCATGGGCTTTGAAACCCTGACCTTCGCCCCCTGGGACCGCAGCCTGATCGACCTCGACATCCTGACCCCGGCCGAACGCGCCTGGATCGACGCCTATCACGCCGAGGTGCGCGCCAAGATGCTCCCGCAGCTCGACGGCGCGGCGGCAGCGTGGTTAGAGGCGGCGACGGCGGCGCTCTAAGCGTCACACACGGGAAAATTCCCTCTCCCGTTGGGAGAGGGTTGGAAAAGAGAGACGGCGATGCCGGTTTGTTCCTGGTGCTCGCCAAGGATAGGCTAGAATGTTTGATCTTTTAAGCCTGGACGGTTTGGGTCCGACCGTCCTGTTGGGGTTGTTTTTTCTCGCCATGCTGGCGGGGTTCGTCGATTCGATTGCGGGCGGCGGCGGGTTGCTGGTCATTCCGGCGCTGTTTGCGGTCGGGCTGACCCCGGCGCAGGTCTTCGGGACTTCGAAGCTTGGGGCTTGCTTCGGCAGTTTTTCGGCCAGCATGACCTTCGTGCGGCGCGGCGAGGTCGAGTTGCGCCCAATGGTCGGGATTATTGCCGCGACCTTCCTGGGGTCGGTCCTCGGGGCCTTAACGCTTCAGATCATCGACGCGGGGATTTTGCGCGGCCTTATCCCGTTTCTGCTGATTGCCATTGCCGTCTATATGCTGCTGGCGAAGAATGCCGGGGCGTTCGAGACGCATCGGCGGCTTGGCGAATTGGCTTTTGCCCTGATCTTCGGGATCGGCTTGGGCTTCTACGATGGGTTCTTCGGCCCCGGCACGGGATCGTTTTGGGCGCTCGCTTATGTAACGATGGCGGGCTATACGCTGCGCCGGGCGACGGGCCACGCCAAGATCGTGAATTTCACCAGCAATATCGCCGCGTTCCTAGTATTGGCCGGGGGCGGGCACGTGCTGTGGGGCGTTGGGGTTATTCTGGCCGCAGGGCAGTTCATCGGCGCGCGCTTCGGGGCGAAGTTGGTGCTGTCGAAAGGCGCGAAACTCGTGCGGCCGATGCTGGTGATCATGTCGCTGGCGATCACCGCGCGGCTGTTGGCGCAAGACCCCGATCACCCGCTCAGCCGCTTTGGTCTTTCGGTCTGGCGGGCAATCGTCGGGTAGGGGGCCGAAGCCCCCAGGTTACTTCACCAAATCGACCACACAGGCCGATAGCATATCGACGCCTAACCGGCGGGAACGGGCGGGCGACCAGCCGTAGATCGGGTCTGGGCGGTTGGCGTTATCTTTGAACGGCATTTCGAGGGTCAGCGCCAAACAGCCGAGGTTGCGCGTCGCCCAATGGGACAGAAGGCGCGGATTATTCGGCCCGCCGAGTGTGGAACTATGTTCGGTCTGGAAATCGGCATTGGCGACCATCAACGCGCTTTCAAACTTGGCGCGGCGGTCCAGCAGGTCGCCCGGCATATCGGCGGGGATGAAATGCACATAGGGCAGCCCCTCATCGCCGTGCAAATCGAGAAGCTGCGCTGCGCCGGTGGCTTCCAGCGCCGTGCGCACTGCCAGCGCCTCCGGGCTATACTCCGGCGTCGCGCGGTCCCATTCGCGGTTCAGGTTGGCGCCCGCAAAATTGGTGCGCAGATTGCCCCGGCGCGAGCCGTCTGGGTTGATGTCCGGCACAATATGCACATCGACGGTGGCCAGCAGGGCGCGGGCGGCGCTATCGGTCGGATCGAGCAGGCGGGCGAGGAAGCCTTCGAGGAAATAGCCGCTCATGGTTTCGCCTGGATGCTGGCGGGCGATCAGCCACAGCGGCGGGTGCCCGGCTTTATTGGCCGGGTCTTTGACGATCAACCGTTGGATCGGCGCATTTTCAAGCGAATAGCCGAGAATATCGACCGAGACACGCGGATCGCGCGCGGCAGTGCCGATCAGCCGCTGGGTATCTTCCGCCGAATAGGGGGCGAAATAGGCATAAGCCGTGACATCGGTGGTCGGCGTGTGGCGGATGGTTAGCGTCGACCCATCATAGCTGGTGTCCGTCCGCCGCCAATCCTGCCCATCGGCGGACACGCAGGCGCGGTAATCGGGCCAGCCTTTCGGGAAAGCCGCCGTTTCAACGCCGCGAATATGCAGCACCTGTTCCACCCCGCGCGGCGCGTAAACGCGGAAGTAGAACCATTGCGCGAAGTCCGACGCATTATCCGGGCGCAGGCGCAGCTCAATGGCGCGCACATCCTCTGTCGAAACGACAGTAATGGCGCCGCCGTGGAAATTCTGGTCGATGAGGGCCGAAATCGGGGCCATGGTGCTACTCCTGAGCCAAGGGCACGAGTTCTAAGATTGCGGGTTGGTTCCGCACGATGCGCGTATAGGCCCGCTGCCGCAAATGGCGGGCGAGGCCGAGGATATCGGTATTAGCGTCTTCTAAAATGAAGGCGCCTTCTTCGGGCGGCCAGGCGGGATCGTCGGGCAGGCCGACGTGGGGAAACCAGCGGCCCCCGCGCTGCCCCAATTCGCCCCACAGCATTTCCAGCCGGGCGGCGTTTTCGGTGGGGGTGAGTTGGGGATACATCTCCGTCATCGCGTCGCCCGGCGCGGGCAGGCCCGGATTGAAGGCGGAAAGGAACACGCCCGCCTCGACCGACTGTTCGGTTAGAAACCGGCTGATCGCTGGGCTGATCTGCCCGACGCGCGCTTCATACAGGGCGCCGCGCGCCGCGAACATATAGCGGGTCGCAGACCAAGCGTCGCGCAAGGGATCGGGCAGCGGTGGCAGCATGGCGTTAGGCTGCCGGACGGTCTAGGGAGATCATGAGTTCGGTCCACTCGCGCTTGCCGAGGCCGCTGTTTTCCTGGGTGACATTTTCCCCGGCCAGCAGGCGCTTCACCACCGCCAGCATCCCGGCTGATAGCGAGACGGCGCCCAAGCGATAATCGCAGAAAGCCTCATAGCACCCCGGCACCCAGGCTTTCACGCTTTCCAGCATCGCTTCGGCATAAACGCGGATTTCATATTGGGCGTGCGGATCGGCGCGCAGCGACAGGAAATGCAGCAGATTGTGCAGATCGGTTTTCCAATACCATTGGGTATAGGTATTGAGGGTTAGGTTCATGCGGGCAAGCTCGCGCGCCAAGCCCGCCCGGTGCGGGTCATGGTCGGCGCTGTCGTCCTCGTTCAGCATCCACTCGTAATTGCGGTAGGTGCGTTCGGCATCGTCACGCAGCAGATCGAGCACGTGGGCGGCCTGTTCCGCCTCTAGCACCTCACCGCGTCCCTGGCGGTTCTGGGCCGATTGCGCCGCCAAATCTTCGGGCCGGGGCAGGTAGAATTCTTTATCGAGGATCGAATAGCGCGCCGAAATCTCGTTCACATTCGCCGTACGGTGGCGAATCCATTGCCGCGCGACGAAGATCGGCAGTTTGACGTGATATTTAATTTCGCACATTTCGAACGGCGTCGAATGGCGGTGGCGCATCAGATATTTGATCAGTGCCTTATCTTCCGACACTTTGCGCGTGCCGCGCCCGTAGGACACCCGCGCCGCCTGCACCACGGCGGCATCGTCGCCCATATAGTCGATCACCCGCACGAAACCGTGATCCAGCACCGGCAGGGCTTGGAATAGCATGTCTTCCAGATCGGGGACCGTGGCGCGGCGGGTTTCGAAGCGGGCGGCGCGCGCGGTTTCAATTTCGGCGCGTTGCGTGTCGGACAAGGGCATCGGTAAACCTTTCGGACCCGTCGGAAAAAGCGGCCCCGCACGGTAGCGCGCGGGTTTCGGGGCTGCAACAGCAGTGCGCTTCGATTAAGCTTTCAATTCCTATCCTTTTCTCGACACGAGGTGCCCCCAGTGTCCGTTTCTCCCCTGAAAGAACCGATCACCGTTTCCCTCAAGGCCGGGGAAACCTATTGGTGGTGCCGCTGCGGACGCAGCGCCAAACAGCCGTTCTGCGACGGCTCCCACGCCGGGACGGGACTTGCGCCGATGCAGTTTAAGCCAACCGCCGATATGCCCGTGCGCTTTTGCGGCTGTAAGGCCACGAAGAAGCCGCCCTTCTGCGATGGGAGCCATCTCGATTTATAAGGCGACAGGTTAACAGGGTTCCGGGTAGGGTTCGGGCTTTGTTTCGCTGCCCGAGCCGGAAACCATGCGCCTGCTGAACCCCGCCGCCCCCCTGCGCCGCCTGTACCGCTACGGCTTCCGCCACCGCGCCCAAATGCGTTGGGCGGTGTTCTGTTCGATCATGAACAAGCTCTGCGATCTCGCGCCGGAAATTTTGATCGGCGCGGCGGTCGATGTGGTGGTGCGGCGCGATCAATCGTTTTTGGCTTCGGCGGGCTTGGTCGATCCGGTCTGGCAGGTCGGGCTGCTGGGCGTGCTGACCCTGCTGGTCTGGGGCGGCGAATCGCTGTTCCAATATCTCTATCAGGTCGCCTGGCGGAATTTGGCGCAGACCATGCAGCACGAATTGCGGCTGGATGCTTTCGCCCATGTGCAGAAACTCGATATGGCGTTTTTCGAGGACCGCTCGACCGGCTCGCTGGTCTCGATCCTCAATGACGATATCAACCAGCTCGAACGGTTTCTCGACGACGGCGCCAACCGGATTTTGCAGATCAGCACCGGCTGCCTAGGCGTCGGCGCGGTTTTCTTTGCGATCCAGCCGACGATTGCCGTGCTGTCGATGCTGCCGATGCCCTTCATCATCGCGGGCAGCTTCTGGTTTCAATATAAGGCCGAGCCGCTGTATGCCGAGGTGCGCGAAAAAGCCGGACTGATTTCCGCCCGTCTCGCCAATAGCCTAACCGGCATCGCGACGATCAAAAGCTATACGGCCGAAGACCGCGAGGCCGTGGGGCTGGCGGCGGATAGTGATACCTACCGTAAGGCCAATGGCGCCGCGATCAAACTGTCGTCGGCCTTCATTCCCGTGGTGCGCATGGGCGTTCTTGCGGGCTTTATGGTCACCCTGGTCTATGGCGGCTGGCTCGCGCTCGAGGGAAGCCTTGCGATCGGGGCCTATTCGGTGCTGATTTTCCTGTCGCAGCGCCTGCTGTGGCCGCTGACCGAAATGGGATCGACGGTCGATCTCTATCAGCGGGCGATGGCCTCCACCCGCCGCGTGCTCGACCTGATCGACACGCCCGCGCCCGCCCTGGATCAGGGCCAGCCGCTGGCCGTGGCCGACGTGAAGGGCGATATCCGCTTCGATGGGGTTTCTTTCGCGTACGCCGGGCGCGACCGGGTGCTGGAGGATGTTTCCGCCCATATTCCGGCGGGCACCGTCGCCGCCTTCATCGGTACCACCGGGTCGGGCAAGAGCACGCTGGCGAAGCTCCTCATGCGCTTTTACGAACCGGCACGCGGGCAGGTGCTGCTCGATGGGGTGCCGATTGCCACCTTGCGCTTGCACGATCTGCGACGGGCAATCGGTTTCGTCAGCCAGGATGTGTTTTTGTTCGATGGAACGATTGCCGAGAATATCGCCTATGGCGCCATTGGCCGCGCCGGGCCAGTCGATGCGGCGGAAATCGAGCGCGTCGCCAAACTGGCGGAGGCCCATGAGTTCATCACCAGCCTGCCGCAGGGCTATGACACGCTGGTTGGGGAGCGCGGGCAAAAACTCTCCGGCGGGCAGCGCCAACGCCTTTCCCTCGCCCGGGCGATCCTCAAAGACGCGCCGATCTTGGTGCTCGACGAGGCGACCAGCGCGGTCGATAACGAGACCGAAGCCGCCATTCAACGCAGCCTCGAAACCATCGCCATCGGCCGCACCACGCTGGTGATCGCCCACCGGCTCACAACGATCCGCCACGCTGATCAGGTGTTCACGGTGGAAGACGGGCGGATTGCCTGCGTGCGGGGACGGGTCGGTTAAGCCGCCTGCACCCCCTTCAAATAGACTTCCACCGCGTGCCGCAGCCCGTCTTGCTCCTTGGCGACGGTTTCGACGGCGGTTTCGACCTGCTGGGACGCGGCGCCGGTTTGGCCGCTCGCGTGGGCGAGGTCGGCGATGGTGGCGGTGACTTCGGCGGTGCCCTGTGCCACGCGCTGGACGTTACTGCTAATCTCCCGCGTTGCGGCGCCCTGTTCTTCAACGGCGGCGGCGATGGCGGAGGTGCCTTCGCTAATCCTGCCGATCATCTGAGTGATGCTGCGGATGGCGCCAACGGCGTCCTCGGTCGTCGCTTGAATATGCATGACCTGCGAGGAAATCTCGTCGGTCGCGCGCGCCGTCTGGCTGGCGAGATTCTTCACCTCTGCTGCGACAACGGCAAAGCCCTTGCCCGCATCGCCCGCGCGCGCGGCTTCGATGGTCGCATTCAGCGCCAGCAGGTTGGTTTGCGCAGCGATGGCGGAAATGAGTTTCACCACATCGCCGATCTTCTGGGCGCCGTCGCTGAGGGCTTCCACCGTCTCATTGGTGGTTTCCGCTCGGCTGGCGGCGGTCCGCGCTAGATCGGCGCTTTGCGTCACCTGCTGCGAGATTTCGGCGATGGAGGTCGAAAGCTCTTCGGTCGCCGCCGCCACGGTTTGAATGGAGGCGGAGGTTTCTTCGGCGGCACTGGCAACCAGCCCGGCCTGGGTGCTGGTATCGCTCGCCACGGTGCGCATGCTGGCAGAGGTCAGGCCCAGCCGGTCGGAGGCTTGCAGGATCCGGTCGAGCGCGGCGGCGGCTTGGCTTTCGAAGGTCTGGCTCATCGTGTGAATAGCGCGGGCGCGGGTCATTTCAGCCTCCTGCCGGGCGGTATTTTCCGCCGCTAGCCGTTCGGCTTCCTGTGCGCTTTGGCGCAAGGCTTCCAGCGCGTCGGCCATGCGGCCCAATTCATCGCGGCGGGCGAGCGTGGGGACCGGCGTTTGGTAATCCCGCTGCGATAAAAGGCCGATGGCCCCCATCAACTGTTGCAGCGGCTGGCGCAGGCGGTGGGTGATGGCCAGGAAGCCGATGACCGAAACGATGATCGCCAAAACCAATCCCGTCACTGCTGGGACGAGACCAAACAGGGCGCCGCGTTGCTGTTCGGCGGCGGCGGTCACGGACTCGTCCAGTGCCAGTGTGGCGACGCGGACGATGGCATCGAACGGTCCGTTGCAAACGTCACGATAGGTTTCGGCATCGACCTTACCCGGCCCGTTGCCGTCAATCCCGGCGACGAACGCATCCATTTTCGGCTGCGCTTCGCTAACGGCGCGGGTTGCTGTCGCGATTTGGGTGGCCAGAGCGCGGGGCACATCGCTGCGGGCGGCGTACTCGGTCAACAAGGCCTGGTTTGCGCCATAGCTCCCCTTGCCCTGCTGCCAGCGGGCGGCGGTTTCTGGGGTAAGGGGCTTGTTCTGCACGATATTGGCGCGCAGCAGCGAACATTGGCTGCCGTAGGTATCGCGCATCTGCCAGGCGGCGTCGCGGACCCGCAGCATTTCAGCAAGCGCCGGGTCTTGCGCCCGCACGCGATTGCCGACGGCGGTGCCCGCCTGTTCGAGCGCGCTCACGGTTTCGCGCACCGAATTCCACAGCGGATCGGCGGCGGCTAGGCTACGCTGGGCGGCGGGTTTGCTGAACTGATCGGTTACCAGCGGCCAGGCGCGTTTCTGTGCCTCCCAGCTTTGGTCTAAACGGGTTAGAAGCGCCGTTTTGCTCGGTAGATCGACCGTGCGGAACGCCTCCAATGCGGCGGTATAGGCTGAGCTGGCCGCCGCGCGGGCGGGATCGAGCCGGGTTGTCGGGCCGCTATCGGCGGTCAAGGCCGTTTGGCCCAGCGAGATTTGGGCGCGCACCGCCAGCATCCCATCCAGCAGGGCGCGGTTGAGTTTTGCGCTTTCCTCGATCTCGACGGCCAAATCGTATTTTTGCCAAGCCTGAAACGCCAAAGTGCCTGCTGCCAGAATCAGCCCGGTCAGCATGACCGACTGAACCGCGACGAGCAGCGCCGAGGTCGAAGTACGAAACATGGGATCCTCCCGGGTCTTTGATTCAATTTTAGGAAATTAAACAATAATTCCCTAAAGATAGGAACTCTACCGGAAGAATAGACTCAAAATCCTTGAAAGAGAGTAAAGAGGAGTTGGGGGATGCTATCGGTCTATCTGCGATTTGGTCGCAGTAAACCCCAGATTAATGCTGCAATCTCCAGCGTGATGCAGAGTCCCAGCCCAACCGCATGGCCGGGGGCGCCTAAATGGTTCACCAACTCCCCAATGCCCGCTTGCACGATGAAGGCCTGCACGAAGCACAGCATATTCACGGCAGTATTCACCCGCCCGGCTAAATGCGGTGGCATCGATTGCGAGAGATAGGCGTAGCACAGCATGCTGGCGCTGCCGATGCCGCCGAACAGCATCCAGGAGAGGGTGGGCGGCAGCGGTGCCGCCAGCAGGAGGCTGATCTGCACCAGAACGAAAAGACTCATACCGATGCGGGCGACGGTCAGTGGGCCGATGCCCCGGCGGCGGGCGGCTTCGGCAATCAGCCCGAGCAGCAGATAGCCCCCGGCCATGCCAACGGCGGCGGCGGTGACGACACTGGCCGCCGCCGCCCGCTCCAGCCCCTGCACATCGCGCACCCACGGGCCGATCCACAAGGATTGATAGGCGAGATAGGTGCCCTGGCAGGCGGCGGCCATAGGGGCAATCCGCCAGAACAGCGCTGACCCATAGATCGCCTTCAACCCGGCCAGGACGCTATCCCCGGTGGGGGCCGCGTGCGGATCGGTCGGCGGGGTTGGGACGAAGAGGGCGATGGCGAGCGCTGCCAGCAAGGTCAATCCGGCGAGCGCTAGGAAAACGCCGCGCCAGTCGGTCACCTGCAGCGCGAGTTCCACGGGTGCGGCGGCGGTGACGGCCCCCAGCCCCCCGGCGACCATATAGACCGAGTTCCACAGCGGCAGCTTCTCGCGCGGGAACCATTGCACCAGCGCCTTAAATCCGGCCATTAGGCAGGCCGACACCCCAAGACCAATGAGGGCGCGGGCGAGGATGAGCATGGGAACCGTCTCGGCCAAAGCGAAACCGGCGGCCCCCATTGCAGCGAGAACCAGCAGCAGGCTTTCCACGCGGCGCGGGCCGTATTTGTCCAAGAGAACGCCCAAGGGCACTTGGAACAGGGCGAAGGTCATGAAGTAGGCGGCGGTCAGCAGCCCCAGATCGGCGGGGGACAGCGCAAGATCGCGCGTCAGGTCCGGCGCCAGCACGGCATTGACTGTGCGATAGAGGTACGACAGGAAGTATCCTGCCGCGAAAATCACAAAAACGCGGGCCTGCACGGCCCAAAGGTTGGCAGCGCGCAGACCTTCGGCGCGCTGGGCGGGGATGCCCATGCTCGTCTCTCTCCCTAATACTGACCGTGATCCGGCCTTAGTGTCTGTCGGTGGCCGCCAGAGCCTCGGCCAGGACTGATAGGGCCGCGGGGCCGAAGACCTGCACGCCGTGGGCGCGCAGCAGCCGGGCGGTAATCCCAGCGCCGGGGATTTTCCGGCCTGCAAACGACCCGTCATAAATGAAGTTACTACCGCAGGACGGGCTTCCGTCCGTCAGCAGGGCAAAGCGGCAGGCCATGCGCCGGGCGGTATCGAGTGCGAGGAAGGCCCCGGCGGTAAAGGCGTCGGTCACATCGGCGCCGTCGCTGTCGATCACGCGGCCCGTGGCGGGGGCGATTTCGGCGGGTGGGCGCGGTGTCGGCAGGCCGCCCGCGACTTCCGGGCAAAAGGGAACCAGGCGCCCTTCCTGCCCCCAGCGGGCGATTAGATCATCGCCAAGCTGCTTATCGCCGCCATCGTAACGAACTTTCTGGCCGAGCAGACAGGCGGACACCAGAACGCGGGCGCGGCCCACGGCGGGACCTTACTTGCGGCGGAACTGGTCGAGGAAGACGACCGAGCCTTCCTTGGCCTCGCCCTCCTTGCCCTCGTCCTTCGGGGCCTCGGCGGCGGGTTCGTCCGTCTCGTTCTTGAGTGCGGGGGCGGGCAGGCGGGTAGGGGGAACGGCGGGCGCTTTCGGCGCCTTAGCACTTTTATCTTCGGCTTCTTCCCCGTCAGACGCGCCCGTGGCCTGCTGGAATTGCAGACCGAACTGCGCGGCGGGATCGGCGAAGGAGGTAATCGCGGCGAACGGAATGACCAGCCGCTCGTGCACGTCGTTGAAGCTCAGCGTGATGGCGAATTGCTCGCTCGTCACATCCAGGCCCCAGAACTGGTGCTGAATAACGATGGTCATTTCGTCCGGGTAGCGTTCGCGCAGATAGTCGGCGATCTGAACGCCCTCCGCCGTGGTGCGGAAGGTGATGAAGAAATGGTGCGATCCCGGCAGGCCCGTGGCCGCCACCATGCGCAGCGCCCGGCGCACAACACCCCGCAATGCTTCTTCGATCATGCGGTCGTAGCGAAGCAGATTGATGGGCATCGGATACGCCTCCTTCCTCTCGTCCTAACGGGGCGGAAATACCGCCGCCCACTCCCTTCACAGACCACAAAAGCCGTCGCTGTGACAAGGGACAAGAATGCTGATCTGTGTTCTAACCGCCAAGGGGCAAACGCAGGCGTGCGGCGAGAAATTCCCCAAACGAGGTAACCACCGGCGCCGGGCGCGCCGATGCATAAGCTAGGCTGATGCCGATCGTCGGCAAGGCGGGCAGCCCGTCTTCGAGAATGAACAGATCCGGCGGAACCGCGGCACGGGTGGCGACGCTGATGGCCAGGCCCGCGCGGGCAATCGCCAAAAGCCCCGCCAGCCCATTGCTGGCATGGGTGATGCGATAGGGCCGCCCTGCCGCCGCCATCACGCTGCGCGCCAGCCGATGATCAAGCGTTTCCGGCGCCGACAGGGCCAGCGGGACGAACGGCTGCCGCAGCAGCTCGGGGTCGGGGTGGTTGCTCATCCACACTAAAGGTTCCTGGCGAAAACTCTCCTCCGGCGCGGCGGAGTTTGGCAGCGAGACGAGGGCGAGATCGATGCGCTTTTGCTGCAAAAGCGGGCGCAGTTCGACGGTCGGGGCGCAGATGATTTCGATCTCGACCTCCGGGTTCTCCCGGCCATAGTGCGCCAACAGGTCGGGCAGAAAGGCGGTCAGGTAATCTTCGGGGCAACCGAAGGAGAGCGCGCCCTGCAAGCCTTTGGCGCGGATGGCGGCCAGGGTTTCGTCGTGGGCCGACAGAATGCGTTCCGCCCCGACCATGAGGCGTTCGCCGGATACCGTGAGGGTCACGCCGGACCCGGTACGGTGGAATAATTGCTCGCCGGTCAAAAGTTCTAGCCGCTTCATTTGCAGGCTAACGGCGGATTGCGTGCGCCCAACGCGCTCCGCCGCCGCGCGGATCGATCCCGCGCGGGCGACGGCAACGAAACTGCGCAGCAAGAGAATGTCGAGCGTTGGCATGCTATCAAATTTTCTTAAGTCCGGCGTTAGTATTATGAAATTTCCTAACATCCCGGCAAGCCCTAGGCTTTCCCACGGCGAACCGCGAACCCAAGGGGATGGCAATGGGCGACGAGAGTTTTTGGTCGGATGTGGACGCGCATGTGCTGCGCTATGGCCCCGTCTTCGAGCGTCGGGTGATCGACCGCGCGGAAGGCAGCTTCGTTATTGATACGGAGGGGAACCGCATCCTCGATTTCACCTCAGGTCAGATGAGCGCCGTGCTGGGCCATTCCCATCCCGAGATTGTGCGCACCATCCGCGAGCAGATTGGCCGTTTGGACCATCTCTTCAGCGGGATGCTGTCGCGCCCAGTGGTCGATCTTTGCAAACGGCTCGGCAGTCTGGCACCGGGCTTGGAAAAAGTGATGCTGCTCTCGACCGGCGGGGAATCGAACGAGGCGGCGATCCGCCTAGCCAAATGCATCACCGGCAAGCACGAGATCGTCGCTTTTTCCAAAAGCTGGCACGGGATGACCGGGGCGGCGGCGTCCGCCACCTATAGCGCGGCGCGCAAGGGCTATGGTCCGGCGGCGGTCGGGGCTTTCGCCATTCCGGCCCCCCACGCTTTCCGCCCGCGCTTCACCCATGCCGATGGCAGTCTCGATTGGCAAACCGAACTCGACGATGCGTTCGCGCTGATCGATAGCCAATCGACGGGCAGCCTTGCCGCCTTCATCGCCGAACCGATCTTATCGTCGGGCGGGATCATCGAATTGCCGCTCGGCTATCTCGCCGCGCTGAAGCGCAAATGCGAGGAGCGGGAGATGCTGTTGATCCTCGACGAAGCGCAGACCGGCATTGGCCGCACCGGCGATATGTTCGCCTTCCAGCGCGACGGGGTGACGCCCGATATTTTGACCCTGTCCAAAACCCTTGGTGCGGGCTTGCCGTTGGCGGCGGTGTTGACCAGCCGGGAGATTGAGGAAAAGGCCTATCAAAAAGGCTTCATTTTCCTAACCACCCATGTCTCGGACCCGCTGCCTGCCGCAGTCGGCCTGACCGTGCTGGACGTTCTGGAACGCGAGGGGCTGATGGCGCGTGCCCGCACGGCCGGTCAGCGGTTGCGCACGGGGCTTGAGGCGCTGCGGCAGCGCTACGAGTGTATCGGCGATGTGCGTGGGCGCGGCTTGCTGCTCGGGCTGGAAATCGTTACCGACCGCGCCAGCAAAACCCCCGATCACGCGATGGGTGACCGCATTGGCGCGGAAGCGATGGCGCGCGGCCTGAGTATGAATATCGTCAAGGTGCCCGCGATGGGCGCCGTCTTCCGCATTGCCCCGCCGCTAACAGCAACAGATGCGGAAATCGATCTCGGCCTATCAATTATGTCCGACGCGATTGCGGCGGCGGCGCGATCCTAAAGAGCGGGACAGTGGGGGGCTTCTGTTGCCCGGTGCCCCCCGAACCGCGCTTGCCTAGTTAGGCAGCGAGTGCAACACGATTGTCGTTGGCACTTCTGAGTTTAGCCCGATAACGGCGGAACCATACCGAGCGAAAACTGGGTCTTTACTACGCACGTCGATCCTATTTCGCCCCCAACGGCCCTGCAATCGACAGGGAAGATTGGTGGAGGCGCCGGGTACCGCCCCCGGGTCCGTAACGTCTATTCCACGCAGCGTTTATCGCCATAGTCGGTTGCCCGACGCCTTCTATATAGGCGGGGCCGGGGCGGATGGGAAGGGGTTAGGCGGCAGCGCTCCGATGCTCGTCGCGCGCGGCTTCCCACACTTCGCGGGCGGCGTCGGCATTCATCAGCGCGATGCCGAGGCCGACGATGAGATCGGGCCAGCCGGACGGCCATGCGAGCGTCACCAGCGCCGCGCCGATGATGGCGAGATTGGCGGCGGCATCATTGCGGGCCGACAGAAAGGCCGCGCGGGTCAGGCTGCCGCTCTGGTGGCGAAAGCGGGCGAGCAGCAGGGCGCAGCCGATGTTGACGATCAGCGCGCCAATCCCAGTGGCAGATAGTAGGGCGGGGTCGGGTGGGACGGGGTGGGAGAATTTCTCCCAGGCCGTCCACAGCGTCGCGAGACCCGGCACCAATAGAATACCCGCCAGCAGCATGCCAACGCGGGCGCGGGCGGCGAGGCTCCAGCCCATCGCCACCAGGATCAGCAGATTGACGGCGGTGTCTTCGAGAAAATCGATACTATCCGCCAGCAGCGCGACAGAGCCGATCTGGCGGGCCACGGCGAATTCGACGCCGAAATAGGCGAGATTGGCGAGGGCGACGATCAAAACGGCACGGCGCAGGGCCGGGGCGGCGGCAGTCATGGAACCTCCCATACGAAACGGCGGCCAGTCTATCGGGTTTTGGGCGCAGAAAAAATCGCCGCTTCCGCCGCCGCCGATCCGCGCTACAGTCCCGCCGATCTTTTGTCGGAGGCTTTTTATGTCCCTGCCCCAACCGCGCACCCTGGCCGAAATCGATACGCCCGCCGTGATTATCGATCTCGATAAAGCCCTGGCCAATCTGGCCCGCGCCCAGGCGTTCGCCGACGCCCAGGGTTTTGCCCTGCGGCCCCATATCAAGACCCATAAGCTGCCCTTCTTTGCGCGCAAGCAGGTGGCGCTTGGGGCGGTCGGCATTACCTGCCAGAAGATCGGCGAGGCGGAGGTGATGGCCGATGCCGGGCTGACCGATATTCTCATCACCTACAATATTCTCGGGGCGGCGAAGCTCGCACGCCTTAAGGCGCTGAACGCACGGGTGACCCTCTCCGTCACCGCCGATAATGCGGCCGTGCTGGCGGGTTTGGTGGAAACTTTTACTGATCCCGCCCGTCCGCTGACGGTACTGGTCGAGTGCGATACCGGCGGCGGGCGCTGCGGCGTTCAAACCCCGGCGGAGGCTTTGGCGCTGGCGCAGAGCATCGTTGCCGCGCCGGGCTTGCGCTTCGGGGGGCTGATGACCTTCCCGAAGGTTGGTAAAGCGGCGGAGAGTCAGGCGTGGCTCGCCGAGGCGGTGGCGCTGCTGGCGGCGCATGACATCACCTGTCCGCGCATTTCGACCGGCGGCACCCCCGATTTTCAGAAAGCGGGCGACGTGCCGGTGGCGACCGAGTTCCGGCCCGGCACGTATATTTACCTCGACCGCGCGCAAGTGGCGATGGGGGCAGGGACGCTCGACCAATGCGCCCTGACCGTGCTGACCACGGTGGTCAGCCGCCCGACGCCGCAACGGGCGATTTTGGACGCGGGCAGCAAAACCCTCTCCTCCGACCTCTTCGGTCAACAGGGCTTTGGCATTCTGCGCGACCGGCCCGAGTTAACCTTGAGCGGCCTGAGCGAAGAACATGGGGTGCTCGATCTCTCCCCCATGCCGGGGGCGGTTGCGGTCGGCGACCGGGTGCATGTGCTGCCCAACCATGCCTGCGTCGTCACCAATCTCTTCGATTACGTCTATTTCGTTTCGGGGGATCGGGTGGTGGATGTGGTCCCGGTGGCTGCGCGCGGGCGGGTGGGGTAAGGCCGCTCCCGGTTCCAGCCACCATCACCAAAAAACGTGGCTGCGCGCGGGCGGGTGGGGTGATGCGACCCTGCGTCCCGGTTTACGCGCCGCAGCGCAGCGTCTAAAAGCTACCCGTTCCCGCTTGGGCGAGCCGCCGCCAGACACAGCAGAAGGACCGCGCGCGATGACCGCTTTCGACTTCCACCCGATGTTCCCGCATCTGAAGGACACGACGCCCTACCGGCTGCTGACCAAGGACGGCGTTTCCGTTCAGGACATCGGCGGGCGCAAGGTGCTGATGGTGGCGCGCGAAGCCATCGTGCGGCTGACGCAAGAAGCCTTTCACGATATGTCGCACCTGCTGCGTCCGGGGCATCTCGCGCAACTGAAGGCGATTTTGGACGATCCCGAAGCGTCGTCGAACGACCGGTTCGTCGCGCTCGATCTGCTGAAGAACGCCAATATCGCGGCGGGCGGCGTGCTGCCGATGTGCCAGGATACCGGCACCGCGATTGTGATGGGTAAGAAGGGCCAGAACGTCTTCACCGGCTTTGACGATGAAGCCGCCCTATCGGAAGGCGTGCGCAAGACCTATACGGAAACCAATCTGCGCTACAGCCAGACCGCGCCGCTGACCATGTATAACGAGGTCAATACCGGCGATAATCTGCCCGCGCAGATCGACCTCTACGCGACCGAGGGCGACGCCTATAAGTTCCTGTTCATGGCCAAGGGCGGCGGGTCGGCGAATAAGACCTTCCTGTATCAGCAGACCCGCGCCGTGCTGAACCCGGCGGCGCTGCTGAAATTCCTCGACGAGAAAATCCGCACCCTCGGCACCTCCGCCTGCCCGCCCTATCATCTCGCCATCGTCATCGGCGGCACCTCGGCAGAAGCCTGCTTGAAGACCGTGAAGCTCGCTTCCGCCCGCTATCTCGATGATCTGCCGACCGAGGGCAATAAGTTCGGCCAGGCCTTCCGCGACCGGGACTTGGAAGCGCAGGTGCTGGAACTGACGCGCAAGATGGGCATCGGCGCGCAGTTCGGCGGTAAATATTTCTGCCACGATGTGCGGGTGATCCGTCTGCCGCGTCATGGTGCCTCCTGCCCCATTGGCCTCGGCGTCTCCTGCTCGGCGGACCGGCAGATCCTCGGCAAGATCACGGCGGACGGGGTGTTCCTGGAAGCGTTGGAAACCGATCCCGCGCGCTATCTGCCGGAAGTGACCGAAGCCGATACCTCCGGCGACGTCGTGAAGATCGACCTCAACCAGCCGATGGCCGAGGTTCGCAAGATCCTGTCGCAGTACCCGATCAAGACGCGCTTGTCGCTGACCGGCACGATCGTTGTGGCGCGCGACATTGCGCACGCCAAGCTGAAGGAACGGCTGGATGCGGGCCAGGGCCTGCCGGAGTACATCAAGGAAAAGGTGATCTATTACGCCGGACCGGCCAAGACGCCGGAAGGCTATGCCTCCGGCTCCTTCGGTCCCACCACCGCCGGGCGCATGGATTCTTACGCCGATGTGCTGATGGCGGCGGGCGGCAGCTTGGTAACGCTGGCCAAGGGTAACCGCTCGAAAGCCGTGCGCGACGCCTGCCAGAAGTACGGCGGCTTCTACCTCGGCTCCATCGGCGGCCCGGCGGCGCGGCTGGCGCAGGACTGCATCAAAAAGGTCGAGGTGCTGGAATATCCCGAACTGGGCATGGAAGCGATTTGGCAGATCGACGTCGTCGATTTCCCGGCCTTTATCGTGACCGATGATAAGGGCAATGATTTCTTCTCCGGCCTGACCGGGGAGTAGGCCGACCTATCGCCCGTCCGCCAAGTTTGCTAAATTCCGGGCGTGATCACGCGGGGATAGCAATGCGGCGGACGGGTTTTCTGTTTTTGGGCGGTCTTGCCCTCCTTCTCGCCCCAGCGGGGTTTGCCCAGGAACCACCCGCCGGGCAGGTAAAAAGCCTGAGTGGCCCCGTGACGCTCACCCGCGCCGGGCAGACGGCGGCGCTAACGGCGGGGCAGCTTCTGCACGCGGGCGATGTGCTGGCCACCGGCGAGGGGGGCAGCCTCGGGGTTATTCTGCGCGACGATACGAGCCTGTCGCTCGGCCCGAAGGCGCGCTTGACCCTCGACCGCTTTGTGTTCGATCCGGCGGCGGAGCGGCTGGGGTTGGCGGCGAAGCTAACGCGTGGCACGTTAGCGGTGGTTGCCGGGCAAATCGCGCGGCTGGCGCCGGAGCGCACGGAATTTTCCACCCCCACCGCCAATATCGGCATTCGCGGCACGAAATTCGTGGTGAAGGTGGATGATGAATAAGCGCCTCGCCCTTGGGCTATTGCTGCTGCTCGGCGGTTGTGCCGGACAAACCACGGTGGCCCTGTTGCCGGAAGACGATGGCCGCGTTGGGAAGGTCGCCGTCGTCGCGGGCGGGGTGACCCAGCTTCTCGATGCACCGTTGCAGGCCACGGCGTTCGACACGAAGGACGGCACGCCCGCCGCCCCGGTGGTGCTGACCGAGGCCAAGGTGCAGGAAACCTGGGGCGCGGCCTTGGCGGCGCTGCCGCCCGTGCCGCTGCATTATATTCTCTATTTTGAGAGCGGTACGGCAGTGCTGACGGCGGAGTCGGTTGCTGTGCTGCCCCAAATTAGGGCGGCGGTCACCGGGCGGCCCTTCCCGCACCTCGAAATCGTCGGCCATGCCGACGCCACCGGGTCGGACGCGCTCAACCTCACCCTGTCCCGCGAGCGGGCGGAGGCGGTGGCCAAGGTACTCCGGGACGGGGGCCTGGCCCAGGCCAGCCTCAATATCGCCTCGCACGGCAAGCGCAATCCGTTAATCCCAACGCCGGACGGGGTGGCGGAGCCGCGCAACCGGCGCGTGACTGTGACGGTTCAGTAAATTTGCAAAGGCGTGATCGAGCCCTATTATGACATTGCCGTATCTAATCCGACACTTATCGGAAGATGATCTGATCAGTATGCGGGGCTTGCTCGCAGTCTACAGTGATGCGTTTGACGATGCGGAGACTTATTCTCGCGCTCCAGCCGATGACGATTATATCAGGCGGTTGTTGGCGTCGCCGGAGATTATCACGGTTGTTGCCGAGATTGATGGGGCGGTTGTCGGCGGCTTGACAGCCTATGTGCTCCGTAAGTTTGAGCAGGCGCGTAGCGAAATTTATCTCTATGACTTAGCTGTTGCACAGGCCCATCGTCGTCGCGGCATTGCAACGGCCCTGATCCAGGCGCTGAAACCCCTCGCGAGGCAGCACGGCGGTTGGGTGATTTTCGTGCAGGCCGACCGACACGATCCCCCTGCCATTGCCCTTTACGAAAAGTTGGGCGTTCGCGAAGACCCGCTACATTTTGACATTGGTCTCGAGGTTTAGATTCGGTTTCCCGTCCGGAGGGCGATGCTTAGGTCCCTTCAAACAGGTCACGTTGCGCGCCGCCGCTTGCTACTCTGGTCCTCGGACGTCGATCTTTCCGGCTACCGTGCTTTTCGACCACCGCCGCAGCGGTTGTGCGAAAGGCCTCGCCCCGGCGCAGGCGCCAGAGGGT
The DNA here is from genome assembly GCF_002251735.1 of Elstera cyanobacteriorum. Taxonomy (NCBI): domain Bacteria; kingdom Pseudomonadati; phylum Pseudomonadota; class Alphaproteobacteria; order Rhodospirillales; family Rhodospirillaceae; genus Elstera; species Elstera cyanobacteriorum. Next base: position 508,301 of record NZ_NOXS01000033.1, read on the forward strand.
ATCGCGGGCAAAACGCGCCGCCGCTTCGTGATCGACGATGGGGCGCGGATAGCTGCCGTCAAGCCGAACCCCCGCCGCCCGCAGCAAGGGCGTTTCGGCCTTCCAAGGTTCGTGGAGGAGCGGGGTCGGCAGGGCCGCGAGCTCCGGCAGCCATTTGCGGATGAAAACCCCCTCCGGGTCGTGGTCCATCCCCTGTTTCACCGGATTATAGATGCGTAACGTATTGATGCCGGTCGTGCCCGATTGCATCTGCACCTGCGGGTAATGGATGCCCGGTTCGTAATCGATGAAGCAGCGCGCCAGATGCTGCGCGGGCGCGCGCCAATCCTGCCAAAGCTGATAGGCGGCGAAGGACGCCAACATCGCCCGCATGCGGAAGTTGATCCAGCCGGTCGCGACCAGGGCGCGCATGCAGGCATCGACAAAGGGAATACCGGTTTCCCCCGCCGCCCAAGCCGTCATGCGCGCGGGATCGTGCCCACGCACCCCTTCGAAGGCGGGATGCAGGCAGCGGACTTCGATATCCGGTTCATCTTCCAGCTTCTGAATGAAGTGACAGTGCCACGCGAGGCGGCTCAGGCAGGCCTTAAGGCCAAGCGTCATCGCCCGGCGTTCGGCGGCGGGTAGCGGACTATTGGCCCAATCAGCTTGGGCGCGCCGCAAGCGTTGCACGGCTTCCGGCATTGAGAGGGTGCCGAGCGCGAGGGCTGGGCTGAGGCGGGAGCAGGCTTGCGTCGCCGTCAGGGGGCTCGACAGGCCCTTGGCGTAGCGGGCGGCGCGGCGCTGCGCGAAACTTTCCAACAGTTTTAGGGCGGTTGCCCGGTCGCCCGGCTGTTCGCCGGTTCCATGAGCAGGACCAAGGGGGGTACCAAGCGTGTCCGGCAGCGGATCGGAGGTCAGCGACAGCCCATGTGGGAGGAGGACGGGGGGCAGCGGTAGCGCTTCGGCCATCCGCCGATCCCAGGCATCCGCCCATCCGGCGCGGGAGCGCAGACGGCGAACCACCCCGGTTTGCGGCAGCTCGTGCCACGCGATCCCTTCCGCCCGGCACCAGGAAAGCACGGCCCGGTCGCGGGCATAGGTCCAGAGTGTGCCGGTTTCCTCGTGGCTCCACAGGGTGAAGGGGCCAATCTGCTGGCGAAGCGCCGTCAGCACCGGCACAGCGTCCCCCTGGCGGATCAGCAGCCGAACCCCACTGGCGGCCAAGGTGGCATCGAGATCGTGCAAACACGGTTTCAGCACGCGCCAATGGCGGGCGGAGACGTCGGGCTGCTGCCACAATGCGGGTTCGAGGATGTAGAGCGGCACGATTGGGCCGCGCAAAGCCGCCTCTGCCAGCGCCCGATGCGCAACGGTCCGTAAGTCGCGCTTGAACCAAACGACCTGATACATGCCCGCTTTTCCTAAGACTTGGAAAATAAGCTAGGGCGCTTGGGCCGAGAGACAAGCTAGGGTTTGGGACAGTTTGTGATCAAATATAGGCAAAATTGAAGAGATTGGAAAGGGTTGTACGCACTCTGTGACGAGATGGTTTCAGAAAGGCTTGCCCTTCCGTCATACCTATGGTTATATTCACTCGACTCGATATTTTCTGCCTGAGAGCCGTAATGCAGGAGAAGAAGCCCATGACGACGATCCAAGGCCAAACCGCCGAAACCGCCCGTTCCGCCGCTTCCCGTGCCGACGGAGTGGCCCCCCGCGTTGCGATGATTTGTGATGTGCCGGATCAGGGGTTGGCCTGGGCCTCCGCCCTGACCGACGCCGGTTATGCCGTCGCGCCGCTGTTCTCGGGCGATAGCGATGCAGACGGGAAGGGCGGCGAGATCGCCCTGATGGTGATCGATAGTCAGTCGGTGTCGAGCTATGATCTCGCCGATTTGCAGGCGGCCAGCCCGGAAACGCCGATGCTGCTGGTTCCGCCCGCCAAGGCCGATGGCGAAACCCTGTCGCAGTCGTTGCGCGCGATGGGGGCCATGTCGGGCCGCCCGGCGGAGGCCGGGACGATCCGCCAGATCGGCGAGTTGACGCTGGACGGCACGGCCGCGCGCATCGAATGGCGCGGCCGCCGGGTTGATCTGACCCTATCGGAATTCCGCGTCGTGCAATTGCTGGTGGACCGTGCCGGGCAGGATGCCAGCTACCGCGATATTTATGATACGGTGAAGGGCGTTGGCTTCATCGCGGGGACGGGGACGGACGGGTACCGCGCCAATGTCCGCGCGATGGTCAAGCGCATCCGCCAGAAGTTTAAGGAGGCGGATAAGAGCTTTTCCGCCATCCATAATTACCCCGGTTTCGGCTACCGCTGGATTGCCGAGGCGTAAGATCCGAGGGCCGACCCCCGCGTGGGGCTAAGGCGCAATATTTCTAAAGGGCGCCACAGCCGCCGGTCGAGCGCCGGGAAAATCGTGTCTCGCCAGAGCGGGTCAGCCGTTCGGCGGGCGCGATGCGCGTCATAGGCGGCGCTGGTGGCAAATTCGGCAACCCAGACAAAGGTGCTTTCCCCTTCCCGTACGGGTAGGCGTGGAAAGCTATTTGGACTGCGCTCTGTCACAAGCGCGCCCAGCAGTCCTGCGCCGAGGGCGGCGAGACGGGGGGCGGCCTCTGCCCGGAATGCCGCCGCGAAATCGGTTTCTCCGCCGGGCGCCAGGGAGGCGACGGCGACTTCGATCACGGCCGGGCTATCGGCCGACCGTCGTGGCAGGCATGGCAGTCCCCCGCCGAGATAGGCCGGGCGCAGCAGCAGCACATTGTCGGAATTCACCATCGTCACATTGGCGGCTGGACCATGCTGCTGCCAGACTGGCCCCCCATAGAAATCGGCAAGTGCCTGTCGTCGTGCATCCATGGTTGGGAAGCCCCGGAACCACGTGAAACTCTCGGAATCATCAAGGTCGCGGAACTGGCCGATGACGCGCATGCCTGCTGCTTCTTGCGGGACAATGAATTCGGCATCGAAGAGATCGATCAACGTTTCGCGCTGTCCGGGGCGCAGGCGATAGCGCCGGAGTTCGATAATCTCTTCCGGGGGGGTGGGGGCGGCGGCTATGGTCATGCGGATCCTCCAAAGACAGGACGATTGTCCTGTATCTTTCAACAGGACAATCGTCCTGTTTGTCAAGGGCCTTTGCATTTGGGAGAAGTGCCGATGGGGACCGATGCCCCGCCCGTGCGTCGCCGCATTCTAGAGGCCGCGTTCGACGCCTTCCTGGCGCGCGGGGTCAGCGCCACCTCGATCCATGATCTCAAGCGCGATACCGGGATTTCCGGTGGGGCGCTGGCCCATCACTTTCCGGCGAAGCGCGATTTGATCTTGGCGGTTTTGGCCGAACCGGTCGCGGCGGCGCTGATGGAAACCTGGATTGCGCCACTGGAGCGCGCCGCCGACACCCGCACAGGCGTCGCGGCGATTTTCCAAGGGCTGATTGCGGATCTAAGCGCGCGTGGCCATGTCCTCGGCTGCCCGCTTCACACACTCGCCAGCGAGATCGCCGGGCAAGACACTCGCTATGCAGATAATGTCCGTAATCTCTACGAACGGTGGCGGCAGGTCTTGACGCGCAAGATCGAAGCCGATCAAGCGGCGGGGCGGTTGCCGCCCAGCCCGGCGGATGAGCTTGCCTTGTTCATCATCGCCACCTATTCGGGTGCGATGGGGCTGGCGCGCAGCGTTCAGCAGGTCGAACCGCTGGCGGTCTGCGCTGCGACACTCGACGGGCTACTGTCGCCGTCTTAACCGGCCTCCGCCAAGAGCGCGTCGAGTTGAACCCCCCGGTAATCTTGAAAAGCCCAGCGCGCACCGAGGTCGAGCAAAGCCTGCGGTGCAAGGCTGGTGGCAAGGCCTGCCGTCGCCACGCCTGCGGCCAAGGCCGCGCGCAGGCCGGTGGGGCTATCCTCAAAGGCGATGGCCTGGTGGGGGGCAAGGCCGAAGCGGCGTAGCGCCTCTTGATACGGATCGGGGTGCGGTTTGCCGCGCGCCACCACGTCGACCGTCACGATTTCCGAAAAATGCGACATCAGGCCGATGGCATCCAGCACATGGTCGGCATTGGCGCGCGGGGCATTGGTGACGAGGGCAATCTGAAGGCCGCGCACGTTGGCGCTCGCGATAAAGTCGGCAAGCCCCGGCAGTGGGTCTAGTGCCGGATGGGCCGCGCGGAAGGCGGCTTCCTTAGCCTCGCTCATGGCATCGGCCTCGGCATCACTGAGGCCGGGGAAAAGCTCTTGAAAAATCAGCCGATTGGTCCGCCCGGCGATTTTCTGCGCATAGAAATCGGCATCGACGGTAAACCCGTGCGGCGCCAGCACCTCGGCAAAAACATCGGCATGCAGATGGTCGGTCGCGGCGAGCGTGCCGTCCATATCGAATAAAAGCGCGCGGACCTCAGACACGGAACTTCCTCTTCGGCGCAGCAAACGGCACCCCTGCTTGGGTTTGGGGTTTCATCTCTAGCGTTCGTTGCGGGATTCCGCAAAGAATCCGCGTGCAACCCAGCCTGCACCTTGCCATAGTTGACCAATGGGCCAGTTCGCTGGTGCCACAAGAACCATGAAATGGGCATTCGTAGGGCTTCGAACGAGAGGGAATTGATCGTGACCCGTATGAAGATTGCGGCTTACGCGGCCGGGATGATTGTAAGCCTGATGAGCGCAACGGCGCTGGCCCAGGATACCACCCCCGCTATTGTGTTCGACATGGGCGGCAAGTTCGATAAGAGCTTCAATGAAGCCGCCTATAACGGCGCGGAACGCTTTAAGAAAGAAACTGGGACTGCCTACCGCGAATTCGAAATCACCAACGAAAATCAGCGCGAACAGGCGCTGACCAACCTCGCCCGGCGCGGCGTTGGTGTGATCGTCTCGGTCGGGTTTGCCCAGCAGGCGGCGGTGGAAAAGATCGCCCCGCAGTTCCCGAACGTGAAGTTCGTGATCATCGATTCGGTCGTGAATGCGCCGAACGCCCAGTCGATCATCTTCAAGGAAGAAGAAGGCTCGTTCCTGGTCGGTGCGCTCGCCGCGATGGCATCGAAGACCGGCAAGGTCGGCTTCGTTGGCGGGATGGATATTCCGCTGATCCGTGCTTTTGGCTGCGGCTATGCCCAGGGTGCGAAATATATTAACCCGAAAGCCGAATATATCGCCAATATGACCGGCACCACCCCGGCGGCTTGGCGCGATCCGGCCAAGGGCGCGGAACTCGCGATCTCGCAGTTCGACCGCGGCGTCGATGTCGTCTTCGCGGCGGCGGGCGGCACGGGTATCGGCGTGATGCAGGCGGCCAAGGATAAGGGCAAGCTGGCGGTTGGGGTCGATAGCAACCAGAACCATGTCCAACCGGGCACGGTGCTGACCTCAATGCTGAAGCGCGTTGATAACGCCGTTTATAATAGCTTCATGGACGTGAAGAAGGGCACCTGGAAAGCTGGGACCATCTCGCTCGGCCTGAAAGAAGAAGGCGTTGATTGGGCGCTCGACGACAATAACCGCAAGCTCGTGACCGCCGATATGGAAGCGAAGATCAAATCGATCCGCGCCGACATTATCAGCGGCAAGATTAAGGCGGTGGATTACCGCGCCAACAATAATTCCTGCCCGGTCAGCTAAGACCGCCAGGAATTTGGGATAGACCGAGCCGCGCCCGGGGGATGCTTTGCGTCGTCCGGGCGCTGTTTTTGTGTTTTGCCGTGGGAAGTTCTGACTGCCGATGACGTCTTCCGCTGCCCGTCCGCCGGCGCTCGATCTGGTCGCCATCAACAAGCGTTTCGGGGCCGTTCACGCCAATCGCGATGTTTCCTTCACCGTTGCCGCCGGATCGATCCACGGGATCGTCGGCGAGAATGGGGCGGGGAAATCGACCCTGATGAGCATCGTCTACGGCTTTTATCAGGCCGATTCGGGGCAGATTAAGGTGCATGGCGCCGAACAGGCGATCCGTACCAGCCAGGATGCCATCCGCCTTGGCATCGGCATGGTCCATCAGCATTTCATGCTGGTCGATACGCTGAGCGTGCTGGAAAATGTGATCCTGGGCATCGAAAAAGGCGTGCGCCTCGCCCCATCGCTGGCTGCAGCGCGGGCCGAGTTGGAGCGGCTGAATAGGGATTATGCGCTGGACGTGGACCCGGATGCCCTCGTCGGCAACCTGCCGGTCGGCTTGCAGCAGCGCGTTGAGATTCTGAAGGCGCTCTATCGCGGCGCCGAAATTCTGATTTTGGACGAGCCGACGGGCGTACTGACGCCGCAGGAGGCCGATCACCTGTTCCGCATTCTGCGTACGCTGAAAGCGGAAGGGAAAACCGTTCTGCTGATCACCCATAAGCTGCGTGAGATTATGGATGCCACCGATGCGGTAACGGTGATGCGCCAGGGCGCCGTCGTCGGCACGGTTAAAACCACCGAGACCGATAAGGCGCAGTTGGCCGAAATGATGGTGGGCCGCAAGGTCAACCTCGTGATCCCGAAAGCCGCGCGCGACCCCGGCCCAGTGGTGCTGGAAGGGCGCGGCATTCGTCTCGTTGACCGGCGCGGCGTAACGCTGCTGCACGATCTCGATTTCACCGTGCGCGCTGGGGAGATTGTCGGCGTCGCCGGGGTCTCCGGCAACGGGCAGTCGGAGTTACTGGACGTGTTGTCGGGCATTCGTGCGCCGACAGCAGGCGAAATTCTCTATCACGGTAAACCGCTGCCGCCGCTCAATGGTACCGAAGCCGCGCGCCGCCGCGCCCTCGGCATTGCCCATGTGCCCGAAGACCGGATGACGATGGGGCTGGTGAAACCCTTCCCCGCTTACGAAAGCGCCATTCTGGGCTATCATCACGACCGCGATTTACAGGGGACGTCGGGTATTCGCCGCCTGCTGTTCGACCGTACCGCGTTGATCGCCCGTACCGAAGCCTTCATGGCGGAATTCGACGTGCGCCCGCCCGATCCGCTGCTGCGCACGTCGCTATTTTCGGGCGGCAATCAGCAAAAAATCGTGCTGGCGCGCGAAATCCACCGCGATCCCGATCTGCTGCTGATCGGCCAGCCGACGCGCGGGGTGGATATTGGCGCTATCGAATTTATCCACCGCCGCATCGTGGACCTGCGCGATGCCGGGAAGGCGGTGCTGTTGGTTTCGGTGGAGCTTGATGAAATCTTATCCCTGGCGGACCGCATCATCGTGATGGCAGCCGGTAAAATCACCGGCATCCTGCCGCGTGCCGAAGCCGACGAGCGCCGCCTTGGCCTGATGATGGCCGGGGAAACGGGCCGGGCGGGAGATGCCGCATGAGCGCCGCCCGTCAGTCTGGTTTGCCGCGTTGGGTCGATCTCGGTTTGCTGCCCGCCCTCAATCTGGCGGCAGCCCTGATCGTGTCCGGGTTGGTCATCGCCCTTATTGGCGAGAACCCGTTCGAGGCGCTGCTGATTCTCGTCAATGGCGCCGTGGGCTATCCCGAAGCCATCGGCTATACGCTGCATTACGCGACGAACTTCATTTTCACCGGGCTTGCGGTGGCAGTGGCCTTTCATGCCGGGCTGTTCAATATCGGTGGCGAGGGGCAGGCCTATGTGGCGGGCCTCGGCGTCGCCCTGGTCTGTCTCGCGCTGCCCGGCTGGCCTTGGTGGGCGGTGCTGCCCATCGCCATGATCGCCGCCATTGTCTGCGGTGCGGCCTGGGCCTTTATCCCCGGTTACCTTCAGGCGGCGCGCGGCAGCCATGTGGTCGTCACCACGATTATGTTCAACTTCCTCGCCACGGCCTTCATGACGTGGATGCTGGTGGACGTAATCCGCGCGGCGGGCCAGCAAGCGCCGCAGTCGGCAGCCTTTCCGCCCTCCACCCATCTGCCGACCGTGCAGGAAATGGGGGCTATCCTCGGGATCAGCCTGCCGCAAATGCCGCTGAACCTGGGGTTCTTCCTCGCCATCCTCACGGCGGTGCTGGTCTATCTCTACATCTGGCACACGCGCTGGGGGTACGAGCTGCGGACGGTCGGCACCAACGAGACGGCGGCGGTCTATGCCGGGATGCCGGTGCCGCGCCTAATTGTTATCGCGATGGTGATTTCCGGCGCGCTCGCAGGTCTCGCCGCGATTAATGAAGTCATGGGCGTCCAGCACCGGCTGGTCATGAACTGGACCGGCGGTGTCGGTTATGTCGGCATTGCGGTGGCGCTGATGGGGCGCAATCATCCCATTGGGATTGCGCTGTCGGCGCTGCTGTTCGGCGCGCTGTATCAGGGCGGGTCGGACCTTGCCTTTGAAATTCCGGCGATCACCCGCGAGATGATCATCGTCATTCAAGGCTTGGTGATCCTGTTCTGCGGGGCGCTGGAGAATCTGTTCCGCGCGCCGCTGGAAGCGTTTTTCCGGCCGAAGAGCGGGTAGGGGAAGCCGCGATGGATATGATCATTTCCATGCTCGATGCCACCTTCCGCGTGGCGACCCCGCTGGTGCTGGCGGGCTTGGCGGGCCTATTTTCCGAACGCTCCGGCGTCGTCGATATTGGGCTTGAAGGCAAGATGCTGGCGGCGGCCTTTGCGGGCGGCACGGTGGCGTTTCTGCTGGCGAACCCCTGGGCGGGGCTGCTGGCGGGCATGCTGACGGCGCTGTTCCTGTCGATGGTCCATGCCTTTGCCTGTGTCACCCACAATGGCAATCAGATGGTCTCCGGCATGGCGATCAATATTGTTGCCGCCGGGATCACGCCGACCCTGGCCTCCGCTTGGTTCCACGAGGGCGGACGCACGCCGGTCTTGCCGACCGAAGGGCGCTTTCGTCCGATCGACCTGCCCTTGGCCGAAACCCTGCGCGATGTGCCGCTGGTCGGGAAACTCTACGCCGAGGTGATTTCCGGCCATACGGCGCCGGTCTATCTGGCCGCGCTGATCGTGCCGCTGGTCGCCTATCTTCTCTATCAAACCCGCTTTGGTCTGCGGCTGCGGGCGGTGGGGGAAAATCCCCATGCTGTCGATACCGCTGGGATCAGCGTAGCCCGCACCCGCTATCTGGCGCTTGCTTGTAACGGGCTGCTCTGTGGCATGGCGGGGGCCTATCTGTCGGTCGCGCAGTCGAGCGGCTTTTTGCAGGATATGACGGCGGGCAAGGGCTATCTGGCGCTGGCCGCGCTGATCTTCGGTAAGTGGAAGCCGTGGCCGACGCTGCTGGCCTGCCTGCTCTTTGCCTTTACCGATGCGTTGCAGGTGCGTCTCCAGGGGGTTCCGCTGCCGGTGGTTGGCGAAGTATCGGTGCAGTTCATCCAGGCCGTTCCCTATATCCTTACCGTCCTGCTGTTGGCTGGGTTCGTCGGGAAAGCCGTCGCGCCGAAAGCCATCGGCCTGCCCTACGTGAAATCCCGATGAGCAACATTGATTTCGACGCCCTGGTCGCGGCGGCCAAAGCCATCCGCGACCGCGCCTATGCGCCCTATTCCAACTATCACGTCGGCGCGGCGCTGCTAACGCCGAGCGGGCAGGTCTTCGTCGGCGCGAATGTCGAAAACGCCGCCTATCCGCAAGGGGCCTGTGCCGAAACCTGTGCGATTGGTACGATGATCGCGGGCGGCGAACGGCGGCTGACGGCGGTGGCGGTCATCGGCTCCGGCCCCGACCTCTGCACCCCTTGCGGCGGCTGCCGCCAGCGGCTGTTCGAGTTCGGTGATGCCTCGGTCCCGGTCGCCATTGCGGCGGCGGATGGGCGCTACGAGGTGGTGACCATCGGCGATCTGCTGCCGCGCGCCTTCGGGCCGAACCATTTGCCCGACGCATGAGCGGGCGGCTCGCCACCGATTTCTGGCTGAAGGCGCATATCAAGCGCTGGAATGATCGCGGCATCCCGATGCTGGTCCGCTACAAGGGCGAACCGCAGGCCGGGGCGGTGATGGTTGTGATCAACCAAGGGCCGGAGGGCTGCACGATCCTCAGCCAAACCCGCACGCTGGACGGGGAGCCTGCGTGGCTGCGCGTCAGCGGCGAGGCCCCCATTGCCGAAGCCGACGCTGAAGAAACCATTGCCCGTGCCCGCCGCCGCGACCCCGACCTCTGGGTCGTGGAGATCGAGGACCGCCAGGGCCGCCATCCGTTCGAGGAGCCTGTGCTATGAGCCACACCGCCGCTGTCGATGTTATCCGCACCAAGGCCCCCGGGTTTGCGCCGCGGGTCGCGATTATTCTCGGCTCGGGCCTCGGGGGCTTGGCCGACCAGATTAAGGGGGCGGTCAGCCTTCCCTATGGCGATCTGCCGGGCTTCCCGAAATCCACCGTTGTCGGGCATGCGGGAACCTTGGTGCTGGGTACTCTCGGTGGGGTCGCGGTCGCCTGCTTCAAGGGCCGCAAGCATGTGTACGAGGGCGAAGGTTTGGCGGGCATGGCGGTGCCGCTGCGGGCGATGAAGGCCCTGGGGGCTGAGCTTTTGATCGTGACCAATGCCGCTGGCTCCCTACGGCGCGACCTTGAACCCGGCAAGCTGATGCTGATCGACGATCACATCAACCTGATGAACGGCAATCCGCTGATCGGCCCGAACGATGAAACCGTCGGCCCGCGTTTTCCGCCGATGGCCAACGCCTATGACGCCACTATCCGGGCAGGCTTTCGCAAGGTGGCGGAAAACCTGGGGATTCCACTTCAGGAAGGCGTCTATATCGCCGTGACCGGCCCGAGTTTCGAAACCCCGGCGGAGATTCGCGCCTTTCAGCGCTTGGGCGCCGATGCGGTGGGGATGAGCACGGTTCCCGAGGTTATTCTTGCGCGCCATTGCGGATTGCGCGTGGCTGGAGTATCAGCCATCACCAACCTTGGCGAAGGGCTGAGCGATACGGCGCTAAGCCACGAGCATACGCTGGCCTTGGCGGGACAGGCGGGGCAGGATTTGACCCGGCTGGTCATCGGTTTTCTGGAGGATTTCGGAGCATGAGCCTGACGGATACCGCCAAGCGCGCAGTGGGCCTGCTAGACCTCACCTCGCTGAATGCGACGGATACCGAGGAGACGATCCAAGCCCTCTGTACCAAGGCCGTGACCCCGGCGGGGCCGGTGGCGGCAATCTGTATCTATGGGCCGTTTGTGGCGCTGGCCAATGGGCTGCTCGATCAGCGCATCGGCCTTGCGACGGTGGTGAATTTCCCAGAAGGCACCCAGGACCGCAAGACCATCGAGACCGACATCATCGCTGCCCTGCACGCCGGCGCGGACGAGATCGACCTGGTGTTCCCCTGGCAGGCTTTCCTATCCGGCAAGCGCACCCTGGCGCGCGACATCGTGGCGGCGGCGCGCGCCGTTTGCCCGACCGGGGTGATCCTCAAGGTCATTCTCGAAACCGGCTCGCTCGCCAGCCCAACGGCGATCCGCGAAGCCTCGGAAGCGGCGATCCTATCGGGGGCCGATTTCCTCAAAACCTCCACCGGCAAGACTGCCGTGGGCGCGACCTTAGAGGCCGCGCGCATCATGCTGTCGGTCATTCACGATATGGACCCGGAAGTTGGCTTCAAGGCGTCGGGCGGGGTGCGCACGGTCGAAGATGCCGCCGCCTATCTGGCCGTGGCCGACGAGATCATGGGGCCGGATTGGGCCACGCCGGAAACCTTCCGGTTCGGGGCCTCCTCCCTCTTGGATGACCTTCTGAAAACCCTCGGCCACGGCTCGACCTCGGCGGAACCCTCGCGCGCTTCCTATTAAATAGGCGATACCATGACCTTCCTTCCCCAAGAGCTGATCCGCAAGAAGCGCGACGGTGGCACCCTGACGCGCGCGGAAATCGCCTTTATCGTCCAAGGCATCACCAGCGGCGCGATGGCGGACGAGCAGGTGGGCGCTTTTGCCATGGCCGTCTTCTTCCAAGGCATGAGCATGGACGAGCGCATCGCTCTGACCTGCGGTATGCGCGATTCGGGAACGGTGCTGGATTGGAAGCCCCAGGCCCTCGGCAAGCCGGTGGTCGATAAGCATTCGACCGGCGGGGTGGGGGATAAAGTGTCCTTGATGCTGGCACCCATCGTTGCCGCCTGCGGGGCGGCGGTGCCGATGATCTCCGGGCGGGGCCTCGGGCATACGGGGGGCACGCTCGATAAGCTCGAAGCGATCCCCGGCTATAACGCCGTTCCCTCGCCGGAGCTTTTCGCCAAGGTGACGAAAGAGGTTGGCTGCGCCATCATCGGGCAGACCAGCGCGATGGCCCCGGCGGATAAGCGGCTCTATGGCATCCGCGACGTGACGGCGACGGTCGAATCGATCCCACTGATTACTGCGTCGATCCTGTCGAAGAAGCTGGCGGCTGGGTTGGATGCGCTGGTGATGGACGTGAAGTTTGGCTCTGGCTCCTTCATGGGGCCGCTGGAAAAATCGCGCGAGTTGGCCGAGAGCATCGTCACCGTGGCAAACGGCGCGGGCTGCCCAACGCGGGCGCTGTTGACCGATATGAACGAGGTGCTCGGCACGACAGCCGGGAATGCCGTCGAAGTCGTGGAAGCGCTCGATTACCTGACCGGCAAGCAGCGGGAAGCGCGGCTGCACGCTGTTACGATTGCTTTGGCCGCCGATATGCTGCTGGCGAGCCAGTTGGCGGGCGATCTGGCCGAGGCCGAAGCGAAGGCGGAGGCGGCACTGACCTCTGGCGCCGCTGCGGAGATTTTCGCTCGTATGGTCGTGGCGCTCGGTGGCCCGGTGGATTTGCTGGAAAAGCAGGCCCAGTATCTGCCGCTTCCCGCGCTGACGGTCGATATTCCCGCCCCGCGTGCTGGCGTGGTGACGGCAATCGACACGCGGGAAATCGGTCTGGCGGTGGTTGCCATCGGCGGCGGGCGCACGCGCTCGGCCGATCCAGTCGATCCTCTAGTGGGATTGACGGACATTGTGGGGTTGGGGGCGGCGGTCGGCCCAGGGCAACCGCTGGCCAAACTGCATGTGCGCGATGAAGCCCAGGCGGCGCGGGCAACGGCGATGGTGCAGGCGGCAATGGTGATCGGGGAAGCGGCGCCGGTGCGTGGGCCGATCATTGCCGAGCGTCTCGGTTAAATCGGCGCTTCAAACGTCAGATAGGGGCCGTGGGCGCTTTCGCCGCTGCCGATGACCGACCAGCCGCGCGCCGCATAAAAGGCCTGCGCGGCGCGGTTGAAGGTTAAGCACTTCAGGGTCACGCGCCCCGGCGTGGTGTGGATCACATGATCCAAGAGGGACGAGCCGATGCCGCTACCTTGGGCGTCCTCGGCTATATAGAGCGAATGCAGAAACGCGCTCTCGAGATAGACCGAGGCAAAACCGATAATCCGGCGGTCATGAACCGCAACCCAGACGCATTCCCCCTGGGTATCGCGAAAAAAATCTTCGCGCTGGAAAAGGCTGGCGGGTAGCCAAGCGAAAGTGCTGCGCCGCACGGCGAGGTAGAGATCGGCCAGCGCCGGAAAATCGCTCAACTCCGCCCGACGGATCAGGAGATCCCCCCTGGGGCGCCGGGCCGAGGGAACCGTTTCAGCCGGGCGGGCGGGCACTCTTAAGCCACAAAATTGCGGGCGAATTCATCCGCGATTTGTTTTGACGCAAAGCTAAATTCAAGTGTCGTCGAGGCGGGCGATACATCCACCCGGCTCACATACTGAACGTTGCGGATTTCCAGCCATTCACCCAAGGTCGTTTCGTCCGCAGCGGTTTCGGGAATACGCACCAGGAAAGGATAATCCGTCATGCCTGCCTCCAAGTCGATCAGCTCAGGGGCGGTTTGGCCCGCCTCTCATCCGTTTTCTTGTGCCGATGCTCCCACAGATCAATTACCGAACGGTAAATCAAACGCTCGGGATTTTAGACGAACTCGGTAGAAATAATTCGGCGTCCAGCAATCTTTGCGTCAGCGGATGCGTTGGCGTGGTCAAAAGTGCTGCAACAGGACCAGTTTCGACGAAGCGCCCCGCTGCCATCACCATAACGCGCGATGCGATGGCACGCACAGCACTCAGATTATGGGAAACAAACAAAATGCTTAGCCCATGCCGGGCGCGTAACTCGGTTAAAAGGATCAAGATTTGCGCTTGAATGGACAGGTCGAGCGCGGAGGTCGGCTCGTCGGCGATCAGCAGGCGCGGGGCGGGCATCAAGGCCCGCGCCAGGGCCAGCCGCTGCCGCTGCCCACCGGAAAACTGATGCGGGTAACGGTCCACCGCCTCGGTCGATAGGCCGACACTGCGTAAGGTTTCTTGCATACGGGTTATGCGTTCTTCGCGGGACAGGTTGCTGCGATGCAAAGGCTCCAGCAAGCTCCAGCCGATGCGGCGGCGCGGGTTGAACGAGCCGAAGGGGTCTTGAAACACCATCTGCACCGGCACGCGGTCGGCGGGCGCGGGCGACCACCGCAGGGTGCCGCCGTCGAGCGGCTCCAGCCCGGCGATTTGGCGTGCCAGGGTCGATTTCCCGCAGCCGCTTTCCCCGACGATGGCCAGGCACTCGCCTTCGGCAATCGTGAAAGAAACACCGTCGACGGCGGTAAACCGGGGGGCGGGGCCGAACCAGCGCTGGCGCGGTAGCGGGTAATGGCGGGTGACCCCCTCGACGGTTAGCAGCGCGCTCATGCCGCCCCCCGCCAGCAGGCAAGATGACGCGCCCCCCACGCGGTGAGCGGCGGCGGTTGGGTGCAGGCACTATCGGCCAGGGGGCAGCGCGGGGCGAAGCGGCAACCGGGGCCACGCTCGTTCGGGGCGGGGAGCGTGCCGGGAATAGGGATCGGGATTTGCCCCACGCTCGGCATGGCGGCGCGCAGACCGCGCAGGTAGGGATGCTGCGGCATGCTCAGCAAATCTCCTGTCGGCCCGCACTCCACCGTCCGCCCAGCATAGAGGACGTGCAGGTGCTGCGTCAGATGGGCGACAACGCCGAGATCGTGGCTGACCAGCAGCAGGGCAAGGCCGCGCGCCTCGGTCAGGTCGCGGAGCACTCCAAGAATTTGCCGCTGCACGGTAACATCGAGGGCGGTGGTCGGCTCGTCAGCGATTAAAAGGCTCGGCTCGCCCGCCAGCGCAATCGCGAGACCAACGCGCTGGCGCTGCCCGCCCGAGAGTTCGTGGGGAAAAGCGTCGATCCGCCGGGCGGCGTCGGGCAAATGCACCTGCTCTAGAAGGTCCAGCACGGCGGCGCGCAGGGCTTTGCCCCGCAGGCCCTGGTGCAGGGCGATGGCCTCACCGATCTGATCGCTAACCGTTAGCATCGGGTGCAGGGCCGTCATCGGTTCTTGGAAGACCATGCCGATGCGCTTGCCGCGATAGGCGCGGCGGGCGTGGGGCGGCAGCGGCAGCAGGTCGGTGCCCTCAAAGCGAATAGCGCCCCGCGCCTGGGCGCCTTCCGGCAGCAGGCCGAGCAGCGCGAGGGCCAGCAGAGTTTTGCCGGAGCCGCTTTCGCCGACGAGGCCGAGCCTTTGCCCGGCCTTGAGGGTCAGACTGACATCCTCCAACACGGGCACCGGCGCGCCCTTAGGGCCGAGCGGCAAGGTGAGGGTAAGGCGCTCGACCGCTAGCAGCATCAGCGCCGTCCCTTCGGGTCAAGCCGGTCGCGCAACCCATCGCCTAGCAGATTGAAGCCGAGGACGGAGAGGGCAATGGCGCCGCCCGGCAATAGGGCGAGGTGCGGTGCGCGGGCAAGGTAGGTCTGCGCATCGGCGAGCATGCGGCCCCAACTGGGGGTCGGCGGGGTAATGCCGACTCCGAGGAACGACAGTCCCGCCTCCGTCAAGATTGCCAGGGCGATTTGAATGGTGGCCTGAACGATCAACCCGCCCGCCAGCATCGGCAGTAGATGATCCCAGGCAAGGCGCAGGCCGGATTTACCGGAGAGACGGGCGGCGCGGATGTAATCCTGGGTCAATATCCCCAGCGCGGCGGCGCGGGTGACTCGCGCAAAGACCGGCACGTTGAACAGGCTGATGGCGAGAATGGCGGTTCCTGCCCCGCCGCCGAGCAAGGCGGCAAGAACGATTGCGGACAGGATGGCCGGAAAGGCGAACAGCAGATCGGTCAGCCGCAGCACCAAAAGCTCGATCCATCCGCGTTTTAGCGCAGCGAGCAGCCCGAGGGCGGCGCCGAGCACTAGGCCAATGGCGACGGCAGTGACGGCGACCGAGAGGGAGTTCCAGGCGCCGACCATCAGTTGCGCGGCAAGGTCGCGGCCCATCGCGTCGGTCCCCAGGCCGCCCGCCCCGCCGAAGGGGGCTTGCAGCCGCTGTGGGATGCGCAGGCGCAACGGGTCGGCGGGCAACCAAAAGCGGGAGAGTAGGGCGACCAGCAGAACCGCCCCGGTTATGCTTCCGCCGATCCCCAGAGATATTTCGGCGCGGCGCATCATCCGGCCCGGCGCAAACGCGGATCGAGCCATAGATAGGCGAGATCGACCAGCAGATTGACGGTAATCACCACGGCGGCCAGCAGCATCGCCACATCCTTCACCACGATCAGATCACGCTGGTTCATGGCTTGATAGAGCAGCCGCCCGAGGCCGGGCAGGGCGAAAATATTCTCCACCAGAATCGCCCCGGCGACGAGGAAGGAGAATTGCAACCCCAGGATCGTTACGATGGGCACCAGGGCAGCGCGCAGGGCGTGGCGCACCAGTACCCGCTGGTCGGACAGGCCCTTCGCCCGGGCGGTGCGGATATAGTCTTCGCTCAAAACCTCCAGCACCGCCGCGCGAGCCACCCGGGTCAAAATCGCCGCCTGGGGCAGGGCGAGCGCCAGCGCGGGCAGCAGCAGCGCGTGCAGCCCCGGCAGCAGCCCCTGTCCCCAGCCGGGAAAACTACCCACGGGGAACAGCGGCCAGGTTAGGGCGAAGCCGAGGATCAGTAGAAGACCAATCCAAAAATTCGGTACCGCCACCCCCAGTTGCGCAAAAATCATCACCCCGGTATCGGCGGCCCGCCCGTGTTTGGCGGCGGCCAGGGTGCCGAGCGGCAGGGCGATCAGCGTGGAGAGGGCAATCGCCAGCAGCGCCAGGGGCAAGGTCAGGCTCAGTCGGTCGGCGATCAACTCCGCTACCGGCACGCGATAGGTATAGCTGAGGCCAAAATCACCGTGCAGCATGCCCCAGATCCAGCCGAGGTAGCGCGCGGCGGCAGGACCGTCGAGGCCCAATTCGCGGCGCACGGCAGCCAGCGTATCGGGCTGCGCCTCCAGCCCCAGCATCACCGCCGCCGGGTCGCCGGGCAGCACTTCGAGCAGCGTGAACAGCACCAGCGATCCCAAAATCAGGGTCGCAAGCGCCGTGCCGAGGCGGGAGAGGAGCGGGCGGAGCATCGGGGCCAATACGGTTAGCGGCAAAACGGGGCGGCGCCGGGCTGGGCCGCCCCGATGGCGCCTAGTGCCAGCTTACCTCCACGACATCGTTTGCCGGAATGGGCTGATTGTCCCATAGGCCTTTTAGCTTGGCGTTCCAAACGCCGAGTTTCGGCAGCAAGAAGAGAAAGAGCGCCGGGGCGTCTTCGGCAAGCTGCTTCTGCGCTTTACCCAACAGGGCGAGGCGCTGGGGCGTATCGGCGGTGGCGTTAACCTCGGCCATGATCGCCTTCATTGCGGCGTTCTGATAGTTGAAGTAATAGGCGTCGCGCGCATAAATCCCGATATCCAGCGGCTCGGTATGGGCGACGATGGTCATATCATAGTCGGTGCGCTTGAAGACTTGATCGAGCCATTGGCCGGGGAACTCAATCGGCTCCAGCGTCAGCGTCACGCCAATATCCTGGAACATCGCCGCCATAACTTCGGCACTACGGCGGGCGTAGGTCATTTGCGGGACGCGCAGGGTTAGGCTGAAGCCGTTCGGATACCCTGCAGTCGCCAGCGCCGCCTTAGCCGCTTTCGGATCATAGGGCAGCACGCTGGTTAGATCGATGTAGCCGGGCTGGCCGGGGGAAAAATGGCTGCCGATGGGCTGGCCAATGCCGTTATAGGCGGCGTCGACCAATGCCTTGCGGTCGACGGCCTGGGTTAAGGCTCGGCGCACGCGCGCATCATCGAGCGGTTTGCGAGCATTGTTGAACCCGGCGACGATTTCGCCTTCCGTGCTGCCCGCCACGGTCTTAAAGCGCGGGTCTTTCTGGAAGTCTTCGAACAGTTCCGGCGCGCCGAGGTTTGGCATCGCGTCCACTTCCCCGGCTTTCAGCGCAGCGGCTTGGGCTTGCGCGTCGCCGATGAAGCGGAAGATCACCTTGTCGAGTTTCACTTGAGCGGCGGCCCGGTAGGCCGGGTTCTTTTCCAGCACCACCCGGTCGCCGCGCGTCCAGGCCGCGAACTTGAAGGCGCCGGTACCGATGGGATTTGTCTTATTGGTTGCCGCGCTTTTCTCGCTAAAAATCACTGCGTCGCCCCAGCCCAGGTTCCATAGAAACAGGCCGGTCGGACGCTTTAGCGTGATCACTACGGTCTGTGCGTCGGGGGTTGCGACCTCGGCAATCGGTTCGAACAATTGCTTTTGGGCATTGGTCGAATCGGGCGCGCGGGCGCGGTCGAGGCTGAATTTCACGTCGGCGCTGGTCAGCGGGCTGCCGTCATGGAAGGTAACATCGCTTTCGAGCGTGAACCGATAGGTCAGCCCATCGTCCGACAGCGTCCAGCTTTTCGCCAGGGCGGGCTGCACGGCACCGCTACGGTCGATGCGTGTGAGACCTTCGTAAATATTGCGATAGGTGACTTCGCGGATCGCGGCGGCTGCCCCTGTCGTTGGATCGAGGTTCGGCGGTTCGATGGGCATCGCCAGCGTTAGCGTACCAGGACCGGCCGCTTGGCCGAATGCGAGCGTGCTGGCAATCACCCCGGCCAAGGCAAGCGCGGGGACCAGATGAAAACTCCGAGGCATACTCCCCTCCCTTAACTGTTCTTCTGCTGTTTTAGGGATCGATAGGACGGAAAAGCCCCCAGGCTCTCCGCTTCATACACACCGCGCGCGACGGCCCGGGCTAGGCAGTCGGCGGCGGCTTGCCCGACGCGGGCCAGCCGGTCGGGCGACACGCCCGATCCGTCACCGGTCGCAAGCGCAAAGACCGAATCGCCGTCGAACGGCGTATGCACCGGGCGGACGGCGCGGGCAAGCCCGTCCTGGGCCATTATCGCCATGCGGTGGGCGTCGGTCTTGGTCAGCGGCGCATTCGTCGCCACGACCGCGAGCGTGGTATTGGCGCCAATCTGCGGTACCGCCGTTTCGGTCCAGTCGGTTAGGGCGGCAATTGGATGGAGTGGGGGTTCTTGCCCGCCCAATTCCCCCGCCTGCTCGAACGGCCACGCCCAGAAGCTGAGCGTGCTGGGGTGCAGCACCGAGCCGACGGGATTGACGGCGACCAGCGCCCCGACCCAATCACCGCCGGTATAGAGCGAGGCGGTCCCAAGGCCGCCTTTCAGTTTTCCCGCTTTGGCGCCATAGCCTGCCCCGGCATTACCTTGCGCCACCTCCAACCCAGCGGCGGCACAGGCGGCGCGCGCGAGGGCGCGGTACGGCGGCTCCGCCCAGTCTTTGACGCCGCCGTTTAGGAGGTCGAACAGAATGGCGGCGGGAACGATGGGGACGCGGGCCGTGCCGACCGGAAAACCGATGCCCTGGGCCGCGAGAAAATCCATCACCCCACTGGCCGCATCGAGCCCGAAGGCCGATCCCCCGGACAGGCAGAGCGCGTGGACCCGCGCCACCAGGGCCGACGGGGCGAGCAGATCGGTTTCTTTGGTGCCCGGCGCCCCGCCGCGAATATCGCAGGCGGCAATCGCGGGCTGATCGGGCAGGATAACGGTGACGCCGGTCCAGACGGTGCGGTCTTCCGCTTGGCCGACGCGCAGTCCGGGCACATCGGTGATCGCATTGCGCGGACCGGGGGCGCCGTCCTGGGGGCTGAAAGCGGGCGCGGTTGCGGCCATTATGCCCCCCTCCGCGCTCCGAAAGCGGAGCGGCGGGCCGTGCGGCAGTGCAATAAAGGCCGGGCGCAGCGCGGGCTCATGCCCGACCCTAGGCTGTTGCGGCGCACAAGGTCAAGGGGCTGTGACAAAGCCGACGCGGCGGAATGTCGCAATTTCGCGCTTGACAGGAGCGCCAAGTTTCCGCGCTATGCCGCGACTTATTCTGTCGTGAGATCGCCTATGTCAGTTCATTTCTTGCGTGAGTCGGTTCTTGGCGAGGTTCACGCTCGCCCCTTCACGCCGCTGACGCCGCCGCGCCGGGTGCTGCATTTCGCCTTTTTCACCGATTTGGCGGCGGCCCGGGCTGACCGCGATAAGCTGCTGGCCCTGTGCGCCACAGCCGGGGCCGCGGCCCCTTTGCCGGATGCGAAGCACCATCGGCTGACCTTGCCCCCCACGTTGGGCGGCGGCAGTTTGCGCTGGGAACAGCACTCGGAATTCACCACCTATACGCTGGATTTCCCCGACGAGAGTGGGGTGATCTTTCCGCCCTGCCCGGCCTGGGCGCGCTTCGAAGCGATCCTGCCGCCGCCCGGCCCGCTGCTGGTGGCGGTGGATTTGCAGATCGTTCCAGCGCAAGCGGGGCTTGATCTGACGAAGATTTTCGACCCGGCCTCCTTGGCCGTTTCCGCTTTCGATTTCGGTGCGGCCCTGGTCGCCACTGATTTCCGCGCCGATGGGCAGTTGCAGGCGGGCGGTGGCACCGTGCGGCTGCTGGTGCAGGATCAAGGCCTGACGCCGCAGCGCGCCGGGGCGCTAGTACAGCGGCTGCTGGAGGTCGAGACCTATCGGCTATTCGCCCTGCTCGGACTGCCGGAGGCACACCGCCTCGGCCCCATCGTCCGCCGCATCGAAGCCGATCTAACCCGTATCGCTCGCGCAATGGCCGAGGCGCGCGATCTTGTCTCTGATAACGCTTTGCTCGATGAATTGACCCTGCTGGCCGCCGAGCTGGAGGCGGAGGCCAATGCCGCCAGTTACCGCTTTAGCGCTAGCCGGGCCTATGACGGGATCATCCAGCAGCGGCTCGCGGCTTTGGGGGATCGGTCAGTCGGGGAGTATCCGACCATCGGCGCTTTTCTGGCCCGGCGCCTCGCCCCGGCCATGCGCACCTGTACGATGTTGGAAGAACGGCTGGAAACGCTGGCGGGCAAACTGTCGCGCGCCGCGCATCTGCTGCGCACCCGCGTCGATGTTGCCATCGAACAGCAAAACCGCAGCCTGCTGGAAGCGATGAACCTGCGCGCCCGCCAGCAGTTCCGATTGCAACAGACCGTCGAAGGCCTGTCGATTGCGGCCATCGCTTATTATGTCGTGTCGCTGGCGGCCTATGTGTTCAAAGGGCTGAAGGAAGCGGGCTTGCCGCTCGATCCAACGATCGGCACGGCGCTGGCGGTGCCGCCGATTGTGGCGGCAGTCGCCCTAACCGTGCGACGCATTCGGCGCCATCACGGTAAAGAAACCGAATAGCAAAGGCCGGGGAAATCCCCGGCCTTCACGATTTGGGGCAGCCTAGTCTTAGACGCCCAGCTTAGCCTTATTCTTTTCGATAAAGACTTTCCCGCTCTCATACCCAACCGCGAAGAGGCGATTGAGGTTCGAGCTGGACCAGTCCAGCGCCGCCGGCTGCATCTTCGGCGGAATTTTGAAGTTCAGGATCAGCAGGTCCGACTTGTCTTTATCGTGATGCAGTTCTTGGAACAGCTTCAAGTCGGCGTGACCGAGGGCGACCAGCGGGGTAATGATCTGCTGGCCAAACGCATCCCACAGGTTGCGCGGCTCGTGCAGCAGCCCATCGATCGCGATGGCATCGAACACGACGATCAGATCCAGATCGGGTTCGTTTTCCATGAGGCCCTTGAAATTGAAAGCGTCACGCGAGGCGCCTTCGATGTAGAGCTTGCCGTCGATTTCATAGGGCGAATAGAAGAAGGGATAAGATAGCGACGCCTGGAAATGAGCGAGATCGATCTGATCTTTTTTGAAGATCGCCATCTTATTGTCGGTCAGACAGTAAGCATTCAGGTAAATATCGGCGGGCAGCTTGTGCAGCGCGTCAAAATCGACCATCTGCTTAATGAATTGGGCATGCGCGCAGAAACCCTGACTGAACAGCGACAGGTTAGACGGCATCAGCCCCGCCCACCAGAACTGCACCCAATCCGACAGGAATTTTTCTGACGGCGTCATCCCAAGTTGGTTCACGATGCGCGAATAGCCGGGCATCATTGACAGGGCGGTGCGGTAAAGCGCCGCCGCCGGGCCGGGCTTGGTGAAGATCTTATAGTTGATCGGGAACATATTGTAGATGGCGTCCGAGACGCCGAAATTCACCGAATTGCGCAGTGATTCCTCGCGCGTCATGTTCAACGGTGCAAGGTAGGACAGGCCAACGACCCCGCCGCCGCCAGCCATTGAGTAGACGTCAAATTTAACGCCTGCTTCCTCGAACGCCAGCAGTGCGCCGGTCATCAAAGTATAGTCCGGGGCGCCACCGCCCAATACGAGAGCCTTCTTACCCACGCGAGCCTCCACATCTTAAAAAAAAGTTTGGTGAAAAGGAGAGAGGGGGGAGAGATGACCCTCCCCCGAAAACGCTTCAGGCTTAGAGCGGCATCACCATTTCGCGGTTGATGATGCGGTTGATGAATTTCGCATCTTCGACCACGGCATAGTGCGAGCCTTCCCGCATCAGCACTTGCAAGCGCTGATTGGTGAATTGCCCCCAGGCCAGAATATCCTCCCGCGACACATAGGGATCGCCGCGCGACACGAAACAGGTGATCGGCACGTCCCAGGGCTTCGGTTCGCCCTTGAGTTTGTAGTTGCTGGTCATCTCGAACTCTGCCCGCACGGCAGGCAGCATCAGCTTGCGAAGTTCGGGATCGGAGAGGAACTGATCGGTCGCCGCCATATCGAACTTGCGGATGATATCGGCGAAGATTTCGTCCGATTGTTCATAGGGCTTCAGATCGTGCCGGTAGCCCTGCGTTTGCATCAGCACCTTGCCCAGATCTTGCTCGAACGGCCCAACTTCCCCGACCTTATTCGGCGCGCGCGCGCCGGAGGCGAAGAGGTGCAGCGGTCTGAACTTGGTTTCCTCGATCAAGGTGCGCGCCGTTTCATACATGGTCACGGCCCCCAGGCAGTGACCGAACATGGCAAACGGCAGATCAAGCAGGTCGATCATTTCATCGAGCACGCAATCAACGAAGAGGTCCATATCGTTGACCGGCTTTTCCGAAATGCGCCCCAAGCGGCCCGGCGGTTCGACTGCGATCACCTCGATGGCCGGGTCGATCCAATTGGCCCAGGGCCGGAAGACCGCCGACCCGCCACCCGCGAAGGGGAAGCAGAACAAGCGCGCGCGCGGATTACTGCGCTTGCCGACCGGGATAAGCCACTTCGCATCCTCGACAATAGCAGGGGCGGCGAGGGCTGCCTCCACCGTTTCGGTGATGAGATTGCTCACCATTGCCTCGACGGCTGCCGGGATGGCCGGGGTTTCCGTCGGGGTATCGCCGGGCACCACCTGCGGCGCATCGGGCAAGCCAACCCCGGCGAGATCCGGCCAAACCTCGTCCACCAACTGATCGATGCTGGGGCCTTGGATCAGCTTCACGGCGGGTACGCGCACGCCAAGCGCCATTTCGATGCGGTTGATCAGCGTGACGGCCATCAGCGAGTCGAGACCAAGTTCACGCAACGGCTGGCCGGGATCAATGGCCCGCGTCACGCCGAGCGTCGCCTGCGCCTGCTGTGCCACATAAGTGACGATGGCAAAGCGCCGGTCGCGCGGGTCGCTGGACTTCAACTGCGCCTGCAAGGCTTCGACCGATAGGCCGCCGCTCGCAGCCGCCCCATCCGTCTTCACCTCGCCCAGCATAGCGTCGAAGAAGCGCGGGACCGGCTGGAACTGACCGACGATGGTCGTCCAATCGGCGCTGAGCACGGCGGCGTGGTTGAAGCCCGCCTCCACGATCAGCTTCAGCGCCTCCTGGCCTTCTTCGGGCTTCGTGTAAATCAGCCCGCGCGCGCGCCAGATCGCTTCGCCCTTATCCCCCGCCAGCGTCGCGAGACCGCCCGCCGCCCAGGGGCCCCAGTTGACCGCGAGGCCCGGCTTACCCTGCTGGCGGCGCAAGGCCGCAAGCCCGTCGAGATAGGCATTGCCAGAGGTGTAATTCGCCTGACCGCCCGCGCCAAACAGGCTGAGGATCGACGAATAAACCACGAAGTCATCAAGCTGCAGGTCTTCGGTCGCTTTATGCAGGAACCACGCGCCGTCGAACTTGGGTGCGATGGCCTTGCGGAACTTATCCCAAGCAAACTGCGCGATGGTGGCGTCTTCCAGCACCCCGGCGGAGTGATAGATACCCTTCAACGGTAGCGCGTCAGACCGCAGTTTCTTGATCAGCGCGGCCACGCTGGCCTCGCTGCTGGTATCGAGCTTCTCGACCGAGATGCGCGCGCCCAACGCTTCCAACTCCGCCTTGATCCCGGCCGCCGTCGGATCGTCGGCCCCCCGGCGGGAGGCGAGGACCAGATGGCGGATACCGCGATGGGTGATGAGGTATTTTGCCGTTTCGATCCCAATGGCCCCAAGGCCGCCGGTGATCAGATAGGTCGCATCCTTCGTGGTCGGCGCGCGGGTTTCCGTCACCTTGGCGCGGACGAAGCGGGCGCCGTAACGGGCCAACTGTCCGCCCGCGAGGCGGAAGGCGACCTGCGCTTCCCGGTCCCCCGCCAGCAGATGATTGGCCAAGGCTTGCGTTTCCGCAGGATTGATGCCGCCGGGTGCCAGATCGATGAGGCCGCCCCAGGTTTGCGGATATTCGAGCGATACCGTGCGCCCGAAGCCCCACAGCCCGGCCTGGGCGAGATCAAGCGAGCCTTTACTGCCGTCACGAATATCGAGACCGTTGCGCGTGCCAAGCCACAGGCCCGGCGCGTGCTTGAACCCGTCGCGGGCATCGGCAAGCGCCTGGGTAAGGTGCAGGGCATTACCGATCACGGCAGCCTGCTGGGCTTCGAGATCCTTCCCGTCGCCGAAGCTGGTATCGAGACCCCAGAGGTAGACGATGCCCACCCGCTTATCGGCCCAATCTTGCGCCGCCTGGGTCAGAACCGGCGCAAAGCTCTCGCGTCCGTCGACCTTCACCGCACCCGCCGGGATCAGCGCCGATTTGGCGATGAGTTTGACCGGATGGTTACGGGTTTCGAAGGTCTTGGCCAGGGCGGCGCCTACGCCTGCGTCATCGGCGAAGATCACCCAGGCATTGGGGGCCGCCACCTGCGGCTTAGCGCCCGCCGCCAGCTTGTCCCAACGCACCTGATAGAGCCAATCGACCCCTGCTTCCGCGCCCTTGGGCTGGAAAGCGGTGACCGGGATCGGACGCAGTGACAGGCCTTCAAATTTGGCGACCGGGCTGCCATCCATCGCATACACATCGATATCGACGACGAGCGCCGCCGACGCCGGATCGGCGGAGACATCTTGCAAGCGCTTGCGCAGATGGACCCAAACGTCCTTTTCGCCCGATTTCAGCAGGCTAAAGCGCTCAATGCCAGCGGGCAGATGCAGCCCTTCCGGTGGCAGGGCAACTTTGCTGAAATCGCCGAACGCATCGATAACGGCGGGATAGGTATGCAGAGTTGCGTCCAGCAGGGCCGGATGCAGCGGGAACCCATCGGCGGCAACGCCGTCCGCCAGACGGACGTGCGCCAGCACTTCGCCCAACCCCTGCCACATCGATTGGATGCCCCGGAACGCTGGGCCGTAATCGAGGCCGAGGCTGGTCAGCGCGCTATAATAGCGGTCCACCGGCAGCGGCTTGGTGCGGCTGATAACGGCTTCCGGCACGAAGGTTGGGGCGCTCGTCGCGTCCGGCGCCGGGCGCAGGGCGGCCGAGATATGCGTCTGCCAGCGGAACGCATCGCTGTCTTCGGCGCTGGACAGGCTGGCGTCGAAGCTGCCGAACTCGCCGGGTTTCAGCACCAGATGCACGATCTTGGCGTCAGCGTCGCCCAGGAACAGCGGCGCGCGGTAGGAGAAATTGGCGATCTGCAACGGCTTATCGCCGCTCAGTTTCGCCCCGGCTTGCAGCAGGCCGACGAGGCCCGCCGTGGTCGGCAGCACGACGTGGCTATAGACTTTATGGTCTTTGATCCAGGGCAGGGCCTTCTGGCTATAGACGGTCTCGAACTGCGCTTCGGGGAGGGAGGACCGCAGGCGCGTACCAACCAGCCCGTTAGCCGTGGCGGCGGCTTGGGCGGTCGCGGTGCCGGGGATGATGGCGGCGCCGTCGCGCTCGTTCCACATCCGCTCGCCTTGGAACGGATAGGTCGGCAACGCCACCCGGCGGCGCGTCCAGGGCGCATCAAAGCCCTTCCAGTCGATGGCCTCGCCCCGGCGGAACAGCGTGCCCACCGTTTCCAGCAGATCGCGCCCCTCAGTGCCATCCTTGGCGACCGTCGGCAGGAAAGCCAGCGTCTCGCCGGAGATGCTGGATTGCGCCAGCGCCAGCATGCTCTTGCCCGGCCCGATTTCGATGAAATCGGTCACGCCTTCCGCCTGCAACTGCTTCACCGCATCGGCAAAGCGCACGGCGTCCATCGCATGCGACACCCAATAGTCGGCGCTTGGGGCATCGGCCTTTACCGCGCCGGTCAAGGTCGAGACCCAAGTGACGCCCGGCTTTTCCGCCTTCGCCGCTGCCAACGCCGTGCGGAAATCGGCCATCGCCGGATCCATCAGCACCGAATGGAAGGCGTGGGAGACGGTGAGCGGGCGGGCGGTGACGCCCTTCGGCTCGAAATAGGCTATCAGCGCGTCGACCGAGGTTTTCAGGCCCGAAACGACCGTATTCGCTGGGCCATTGACCGCAGCGACACCGATCTGCGGCAGTTTCAGCTCGGCGAGCGCAGCGCGCACGCTGGCTTCGTCGGTGAAGACCGCCGCCATCGCCCCGCCTTCGGGCAGGGCCTGCATCAATTTCCCGCGCGCTGCGATAAGCTTCGCGGCCGCTTCCAAGGGATAGACCCCGGCAACGACCGAAAGGGCAAACTCGCCAACGCTATGGCCCGCCATCGCCTGCGGCGTGATCCCCCAGCTTTGCAGCAGGGTCGCCAGCGACACTTGCAGGGCAAAGGTGCCCGGCTGGGTGAATTCCGTGCGGTTGATCAACCCCGCATCCGGCCCATTGGGATCAGCGAAGACCGCTTCGGCCAACGGGCGTGGCAGGATACCGACCATCGCTGCGGCGCAGCGGTCGAAGGTCGCGCGGAACAAAGGCTGGCTGTCGTAAAGCGCTTTGCCCATGCCCGCGAATTGCGCACCCTGGCCTGTGAACAGGAAACCAATCTTACGCTTGGCCCCGGCGCGCCGATCGGCAGCGGTGGCAACCTGGGCGGTGCGCAGCTTTTCGATCAACTCATCGACGCTGCCCGCGACCGCCGTGTAGCGGTGGCTAAAGGAAACGCGGCCTTGCGCCAGCGAATAGGCGACATCGGGCAGCGAGGCACCCGGCGTTTCTTCCAGCACTTCCGCTTGGCGCACCAGCGCGTCTTTCAGAGCCGCTTCCGATTTCGCCGAGAGCACGACCAGATGCGCCGGGCGTTCCGGCACGGTCTGAGCAACCGGCGCCTGCGTCGGCGCCTCTTCCAAGATTACCACGCCATTGGTGCCGCCGATGCCGAGCGAATTGACCAGCGCGCGGCGCACCTTCTCGCCCTTCGGCCAGGGCTTCAGCTCCTGGTTCACATAAAAGGGGCTGGTGGTGAAATTGATCTTCGGGTTGAGCGTGCGGATATTGATCGTCGGCGGAATCGCCTGTTCGTGCAGGGCGAGCGCCGTCTTGATCAGCGAGACGATGCCCGCCGCCTGTTCCGGGTGGCCAATGTTTGGCTTTACCGACCCAACGGGGCAGGAACCGGCCGGGACAGTCACCGTCTTGAAGGTCTCGGTCAGCGCGGCGATTTCGATGGGGTCGCCCACGGCGGTGCCGGTGCCGTGGCATTCGGCGTAACCGATGGTATCCGGCGAAATATCGGCGAGTTCCAGCGCCTTGATCATCGCCCCGGCCTGACCCGGAACGGAGGAGCCGGAATAGCTGGCCTTGGTGCCGCCGTCGTTATTCACGGCGGTCGATTTGATTACGGCATAGATGGTATCGCCATCCTTGACCGCTTGATTGACCTCTTTCAGCAGCACCATACCGACGGCGGAGCCGAAGACCGTGCCGCGCGCGTCGGCGTCGAAGGTGCGCACATGCCCATCGGGTGAGTAGAGCCCACCTCGCACCGACCGATAGCCGGAGATTTCGGGCACGCGGACCGTTGCGCCGCCCGCCAGCGCCATCGTGCATTCGCCGGTCTGGATGCTCTGGCAAGCGAGATGCACCGCGATCAGCGAGGTGGAGCAGGCGGTCTGCACGTTCAGGCTCGGCCCCGTCAGGTCGAATTTGAACGACAGGCGGGTGGAGGCGAAATCCTTATCGTTGCCGATATGGACAAGGTTGGCCGTGCGCCCGCGCGACTCTGGATGGTCGTACAGTTCGTTGACCATGTACGAGCTGACGTTCCCGCCCGTGCCGAGCACGATGCCAACCGGACCAAGATGCCGACCGGGGATATAGCCCGCATCTTCAAAGGCTTCCCAGCCCACTTCCAGAAGGAAGCGGTGCTGCGGGTCCATCAACCGCGCTTCGCGCGGTGAATATTCAAAAAAAGCGGCATCGAACTTATCGATGCCGGGAATACGGAAAGCGGTTTTAACGTAGTCGGGTTCGGCGATTTCAGCGGGGCTGATGCCAGCGGCGATCAATTCTTCGTCCGAAAAGACGGTAACCGATTCGACGCCGTTGCAGAGGTTGCGCCAAAACTCCCGATAATTCATCGCGCCCGGCACGCGGCAGGCCATGCCGATGATGGCAATGCCCTTGAGCGGCGGTTGGGCAGATGTTTTCGGGGTTGCTTTATTGGTTGTGGCTTTAGGCTTGCTCATCATCACCCCCAAATCGACTTACCATTCTTTCTTGCGTTGGATGGCCGAGGGCCAATTCCAGAAAGACTGTAGGGGGGAGTCGGCGAACTTACCGAGCGAGCTAAGAGACTGATTCGTTAGCTTCTGAACCGACTGGAAAGCTGTATTTTCGCCGCCAGCGACAATGCTTTCGATCTTCCGCTCGAAACCTTGAACGGCGTCGTGCATTGCAAGGGCAACCTCGTAGCCTTTGTAAAGCGTGTCCAGCCATTGTTCCATCGGCCAAGCAATCAGCTTAGCGGTTACATCAACGATCGTCTCCGCCGGAATACCATTGTGCTGAGGGATGTAGGGACCGGGCAGGCTTTTTGCGAAAGCGCTGAAAAATTCTGCCGGATTGCTTGGGATGGTTTTCGCATCCGCAGCGGGCTTACCGGAGTAGCGGCGGGCCGGGCGGTCCGATTTTTCAGCCGCGGCGGCGGTGGTATTGGTATTTTCGGTAGTCATTGGGCCAGCCTCTCACGCGCGTGAAATTATGTGGAAAATGCCGATGCCATTTTTCGGAAATATAATCATTTCCGTTAGGCCGAATGATGCCATAGCCCATATCGCGCTGCATCAAAAATAAGTGTGAAGAATCGCGATTAACCTATTACAATTTCACGCTAAAGAAGAAGCAACCATTAGGGGGAGTTCTGGGGTTGAATTCTCTAGGTAAAAGTGATCACCTGGAAAAATATGGTAATCAAAATTGCTATTCGTGTAGTTAGCCCAATTTTTTATTGAATTTTCCGGATGTAGCGGGTCGCTATCTCCAAGATAAGCGGTGATCGGAAAATCCAATTTTTCCGTACTGTCGTCGTGATAAACTCGTAATAAGTTAATATCGTTCCGAAACACAGGAATCAGAAGCGATAGAAGGTCGGTATGGTTAATCAAATCTGCAGAAGTACCGCCGAGCTTGCGAATATAATCTTCGGCCTCTGCGTCGGATTGAAGAAGTGACGGGGTTGCCGCTGGTGTTTTTTTAGGCGGAATGTTGCCAGATACAAACAAGTGTCGGGGGCGTTGCCCATATTCTGTGCGCACTTGCTGCGCCGCAGCATACGCCAGCCACGCGCCAAAGCTGTGGCCGAATAGGGCGAAGGGCCGATCGAGCAAAGGCGATGCTGCTTCGGCAAAGGCATCGACCAGATCCTGTAGCCGGGTCAACGGCGGTTCGCCCAAACGGCTACCGTGTCCCGGCAACTGCACAGGATAAAATTCAACCAGATCTGCAGTACCGCGCCAGTCCCGAAATAAGCTGGCATTGCCGCCGGCATGGGCAAAACAGAAAACCCTAATTTCCGGGTCAGTCGTAACCTCGGGAAACGGAAACCAGAGTGCGGTCATAACCTAATTTATCCAATAAAAAAAACAGAGGGCTTGCGCCCTCTGTTCAATAAAGACTGATTATTCGTAGTAGCCGACGACGAAAACTTTATCGTCGAACTTTTTAGCGAAAGATTGTTTTTTTGCCAGCTTAGCCGTTGCCGGATTACGCCAGACGTAGGAAACCCAACCGCCATCAGCAGCCTTATTGGCGGCGGCAATCTGTTCCCGGATGATGAACTTACCTTCTACATCCTTCAGGTCCGGAATCGCCGGGTTATTGATCATCTTCGGATCGTAATAGGCGAGGGCGAGGCCGCTATTGGCATCGACAACCAGCACATACCATTCACCGTCGACCCATTCTTTATTGGTCTTATCGCCGAAATCAGCGAAGGCCTTATCTTTACCGACGGTCTGATAGTGTTTGATCGCCTTATTGACCATTTCGACCGATTGTTCGGCCGGCGTAGCGGCGATAAGCGGGCTCGAGACCAGCAGGGCAAGCGCTACGAACGCCGCAGACAGAAGTTTCAACATCGCGTGTCTCCACGAGAAAAGGGGAACAATCAGAAAAGAAGAGGACTAGGCCGCTTTCAAACGGGCAACGAGCGTATCGACACCCTCTTGAAGCGACCGGCAGGCGTCACCGAGGCTGGCGGTGGATTCCTCCACCACCACGGCGGCGGAGCCAACCGCTTCGGCGACATGCTTGACACCCGTGATATCGCGGCTGACGGCCTGGGTTCCAATGGCGGCTTCCGACACACTGGCACTGATATCAGCCGTGGCGGATCCTTGTTCACTGACGGCCTCGGCGATGACCATCAAAGCCTGCTCGACGCGGCCAATAGTGCCAACGATGAGGCGGATCGCCCCTGCGGCCTGATCGGTCGCGCCGCGCATCGAATTAATTTCGCCGGCAATTTCCTCGGTCGCTTGCGCCGTTTGTTGCGCCAAACTTTTAACCTCGGTGGCGACGACCGCAAAGCCCTTGCCAGCTTCGCCCGCCCGCGCCGCTTCGATCGTGGCGTTCAGCGCCAACAGATTGGTGCGTTCGGCAATATCGGTAATCAGGCGCAGCACTTCGCTAATGCGGCCCGACGCCTGAACCAGATCGCCCACCACGCGGTCCGTGCGGGCCGCTTCCGAGACCGCTTCCTGAGCGATGCTGCTGGATTCGCGCACCTTGACGTTAATCCGCTCGATCTGATCGGCAAGGCGATTGGTTGCCCCGGCGACCGTCGAGACATTCGAACTGGCCTGTTCGGATGCTGCAGCAACTAGAACCGATTGTTGACTGGCCTCTTCAGCATTGCGGGCCAAGCTGATCGACTGATTGCGGATGGTCGAGAGCATATCGGACATCGCGACCACGGCCTGACGCACCGACTGTTCAATATCGGCAGCCAGCGTCGTCATCATTTGCTTGCGGATACCTTCGGCCTGTTTGCGGTTAGCCTCTTGCTGAGCCGTCAGTTCCCGAACCCGTTCGGCGTTCACTTTAAAGACTTCGACGGCGGCTGCCATGGCGCCGATTTCATCACGCCGGTGCAGGGCTGGAATTGTCACATCCAGGTCATCGTTTGCCAAACGGCCCATCGCATCGGTCATATCGCGAACAGGCTTTGCAATCGATTGACCAACGATAACGGCAATCAATGCCAAAATCAGGGTCGCAGCACCGGAAATAATGAGATAAAGGCTACGCGCCCGCTGACCAGCCTCTGTTGCTTGTTGGATCGCTGCATCCGCCTGGCGACGCGCTTCAGCCTCAAACTCCGATAAGTTTGCGATAATCGCTTCGGACGCATTCTGGGCCGTAAAGACCAACGTGACCGAAGAGGCGACATCGAGCCGGACGGAGTTTAGAACGGCATTGGCCCCGGCTTCATACTTCTGCAACTTGTCGCCAAACCCCGAGAGCAGCCCAGCTTCCACCGCATTCAAACTGTAGCGCGTCGGTAACGCCCCGAGCAGCCCTTTAGTATTGCCAAGCTTCGCCTTGAAATCGCCCTCAACTTTAGAGAGAATTTTCTCATCGGAGATCGCGGCGCTCCAGGCAACCATGCGAATAAGCTCGGCATGGGTTTGCTCGAAGGCGCGGGAAAGTTGAAGGGCTTCCGTCGCTTTGGCGCTGGACACATGCGTGATCTGATCGAGAACGCGGTTTTGTTCAGAGATTGTTGTGATGCCGAGGACGGCCAAAAACCCCAGGGCAACCAGGGCAACCCCCGGGATAAAGAAAACCTTCCAGCGGATCGATAGGGAGATCTTTCTAGCCACGCTCGGTCCTCTCTCACCAAAACGAGCCAGCCCCCCGGATTTGGCGGCGGGGTTCAGGGGCTCGCACTCGGCCATTTGTATGCATATCGATAATAGGCTGCCGGCGCGGAGCTGTCCAATAATGATTCGCGTCTTACAAGCAAGAGATCATTACAATCGTATGTTTCCTCTCCATGACAAGGATAGGTCGTGGAGAATGCCGATCTTAAAACTTTATGAAAAGAACCATATGCTTTAAATCGGACGCCGAAAGAGGCTAAGAAATCTATCCATTGGCGCTCAAATTACCCCTAAAAACCTGACCCGTGAAAGGGAAAATATTTAAAAAAGCGTTTATCCTGCATTTATGTGTAGGGATCGTGCTTTATTTTTAGACGATTTTACCGCACACGCCGCATATGTACTAAGGATGTAACTCGGAATATTAACTAACGTTAAAACGCGGCCTAATCGGAGCGCTCTTATGATCGGGATTGCTAATTATTAGGGGTCGCCATGTCAACCAAAGTGCCGCAGTTGATCGAGAATAGCGTCGCCATAGCGGTCCAGCTTTGATCGTCCGATGCCTGGAATACGGGACAGCGCTTCTAAGCCTCTGGGGCGCGTCCGAACAATATCGATCAGCGTCGCATCGGTCAGGATCACATAGGGCGGCACCTTGTGATCGCGGGCAAGATCCATGCGCCACGCGCGGAAGGCTTGAAACAGTCGCTCTTCCTGCGCGGTGAGTTCGACGGTGCGGCGGCCGGTCGGGGCCGCCCGGCGTTCGGCCCGCGGCGCGGGATCACGGCGCAGGTGCAACGGTTCGGCATCGACAAGGACCGGGCGGGCGGCATCGGTCAGGCATAGGCCCCCGAAGGCTTCCGGATCGGCGGTAATCAGGCCCAGGGCCAGCAACTGCCGGAAGACCGAGCGCCAAGCGTCCTTCGAGAGATCGCTGCCGACGCCGAAGGTCTTCAGCCGATCATGTCCATGCTCGGCGACCTTATCGGTCCGCTCCCCCCGCAGCACGGCGATCAAATGTTCGGCGCCGAAGCGCTGACCCGTGCGATAGATGGCCGACATGGCCTTGCGCGCGGCCTCGGTCGCCTCCCAAGTTTCCACCGGCTCGTGGCAAATATCGCAATTGCCGCACGGCTCCGGCAGCGCTTCGCCCAATTGGCGCAGCAGAAAGGTCCGGCGGCATTCGGCGGTTTCGCAATAGGCGAGCATGGCATCGAGCTTCGCTTTTTCCCGCCGTTTGTGATCGTCGGGCGCGGTCGAGGCTTCGAGGCGTTGGCGGTGCATCGCCACATCTTGCAGGCCATAGGCCATCCAGGCGGTCGCGGGCAGCCCGTCACGCCCGGCGCGGCCCGTCTCCTGATAATAGGCCTCGATACTTTTTGGCAGGTCGAGATGGGCGACGAAGCGAACGTTCGGCTTATCGATCCCCATGCCAAACGCGATGGTCGCGACCATCACGATGCCTTCTTCGCGCAGAAAACGGGTTTGATGCGCCTCGCGCACACCCGCATCAAGGCCCGCATGATAGGGCAGGGCGGGGATACCCTGATCTTTTAGCCAAGCTGCGGTTTCATCCACCCGCTTGCGCGTGCTGCAATAAATAATGCCCGCGTCGCCCGCGTGCTCGTCTTTGATAAACCCGAGCAACTGGCGGCGCGGGTCCTTCTTGGCGATCACCCGATAGGTGATATTCGGCCGGTCGAAGGACATGACGAACTGTCGCGCCGCCTCCAGCTTCAACTGGCGGATAATATCGTCGCGGGTGGGCGGATCGGCCGTCGCCGTCAGCGCGATGCGCGGCACCCACGGCCAGCGTTCGTGCAGCAGCGTGAGGGCGCGATAATCGGGGCGGAAATCATGGCCCCATTGCGACACGCAATGGGCTTCGTCGATGGCAAACAGCGCTAGGCGTGCATGGTCGGCGGCTTCGAGGAAGGAGGGGGTTTGGATCCGTTCTGGCGCGATATACAGAAGGTCGAGCCGCCCATCGGCCAGCGCCCGCAAAATCTCGCGCTGTTCCCCCGGCTCCTGCCCGGAATGCAATCCTGCCGCCGCCACCCCCGCCTCGGTCAGGGCTGCCACTTGGTCTTGGATCAAGGCAATCAATGGCGAGACGACGATGCCGCAGCCGTCGCGCACCAAAGCCGGAATCTGATAGCACAGCGATTTGCCGCCGCCGGTCGGCATCAGCACCAGCGCATCGCCCCCGGCGACCACATGGGTCACGATCTCGGCCTGCGGCCCGCGAAACCGGTCGTACCCAAACACCGACTGGAGAACGGCCAGCGGTTTCGAAGGGGCGGAAGGATAGTCGGACAGGGGCAGCGCCGTCATTGCGCCGCCACTATAGGGGCGGGCGGTGGCGATGTCATGTTAGAGATGGCGGCGGGCAGCGTCCGTCAAATATGTTTGCATGTCGCGGTAGGGCCCGGGACCGAAGGACGCGCGGGCAACCCCAAGGGCCCTGAGGGTCGGGAGGTCGGGGGTGGCGCGCGTCATCATAATATTGACCGGTAAGGCGACTTCGGTACACAGGCGGGCGATAAGATCCCTATCGGCCAATCCCGGGGCAAAGAAGCCCGATGCTCCCGCTTCGGCATAGGCTGCGGCGCGCTCTAAAGCCGCCGCAATCAGTCTGGTATGTTCGTCAGCAGGCGCCTGCAGGAAAAGATCGGTGCGGGCATTGATGAAGAGCGGCACGCCGAACGCATCGGCTTCGGCGCGCAGGGCAGCAATCCGTTTGCAGTGTGCATTGAGCGGATGAAGGCCCGTGCCGCCAACAATACCATCCTCAAAGTTAATTCCGGCGATCCCGAGGGGGAGTAGGCGCCGCAGGGTTGCCGCGACCGTCTCTGGGGAGACGCCATATCCGCCCTCGAGATCGACAGAGAGCGGCAGGTTCGTCGTTGCCGTGATCCGGTCAATGATCATCGCGAGAAGATCGAGCGGCAGTTGTTCGCCGTCGGCATAGCCTTGAGCAGCGGCAACCGACCAACTGCCGGTTGCCAACGCCTTGGCCCCCGCGTCGGCGACGCAGCGCGCGCTGCCAGCATCCCAGATATTGACCAACACCAATGGATCGCCCTTGGCGTGCAGGGCGGTAAAAGCGGCGGCTTTCGGCGCAGAACTCATTGGATAGTCTCCGAGGGTAGGACGTGGTTGCGGACGCGGGCCTCGTGCGTCAGAAGCCAACGTTTGCGCCAGAGGCCGCCGCCATAGCCGGTCATGCTGCCGTCTTGGCCGATGATCCGGTGACAGGGGATGAACAGCGCGATGGGATTGGCGCCGACGGCACGCGCTACGGCGCGGGCGCCACCGGGAGTTGCCATGCTTTCAGCAAGGGCGCCATAGCTTAGGGTCTCGCCTGTCGAAAGCTTGCGCAGGGCTGCCCAAACGCGGCGATTGAAGGGGGAACCGGCAGGGGCAAGGCGTAGGGACTGCGGTGCTATGCCGGTCGCAAAATAGGTGCTCAATGCGCCGGTCACCTGGTCGTGGACTGCCGTTCGATCAAAGGTGATGCCGGAGCCGGTAAGGGTCCGGAGCCGGGTCAATTCGGCTAACAGGGCCTTGCGGTCGAAGAATTCCAGCAGATGCAGCGCTTGGGTATCGCTCACCGCCAACATAGCGCCGAGCGGCGTTTCAACCCAATCGGCAAACAGCAGGGTGCGCCCGCGTAAAGCGGCGGGTGTTTCGCCTAGCAGTCGCCCGACCGCCTCCCGGAAGCCGCTGCTAGACCCGAAGCCCGCCGCCATCTGCGCGGCGATCACCTTCTCCTCGGTCGCCAATCGGCCGACGCCTTGGCCCAATCGGCGAACTCGGGCAAGCTCAAGAAAGGTCATGCCGAAGGCACGCTTAAAGGCTCGGCGGACAGTCGAGGCGTCATACCCCAGGGCGGTTATACCGTCTTCGCACCATGGGATTTCGGGAGCTTGGTCTAACCGGTCGAGCAAATCGGCGACTAGGGGATCGCGCCGCCGAAACAGCTCGAGCGGGCGGCA
Source organism: Elstera cyanobacteriorum (assembly GCF_002251735.1). Lineage (NCBI taxonomy): Bacteria > Pseudomonadati > Pseudomonadota > Alphaproteobacteria > Rhodospirillales > Rhodospirillaceae > Elstera > Elstera cyanobacteriorum. Next base: position 544,823 of record NZ_NOXS01000033.1, read on the forward strand.
GCGTTGACAAGGTCGGAACCCAGCCTCGAAGCAGGCGGCGACCGAGGCGAAGAACCGACTATTCTCGCGCTTTGGCTTGCGCGCTGGGCAGCTCAGGCGGCAGAAAATGCCCGTCGTCGTCACCCCGACGAAGGCGTGGCCATCATAGGCGACATCGCGGGCGACGAGCGCGGCGTAAAGCGTATCATCGGAGGGGAGAAGCAGGGACATGGGACGAGTATAGCGCTCTGCCCGATGTAGTGCCGCCGGGTTTCAGGCGTCTATTTTTCCGCCGGGGGGACTAAGCGGAGAGCCCTCACATCCCCCCCACCCGTTCCGCCAGGGCCGCCGCCTGTGGCAGCAGCGGCAGCAGCGTTGAGAGCGGCGTCGGGTCGGCTTTGAAGGGGCCCCAGCGGGTGACGGGGTTGGAGAGCGGCGTGCCGGGCTTCAGCGGATAGCCCCACAGGGCTTCGGCCAGCAGGCGCTGGCCGGTGTCGCCAGTCAGGAAGGTGATCAGCTTGACGGCGGCTTCCCGGCGTCCGGTCGCTTGCGTCGCGCCGATGGTCACCACTTCGACCGGGGTGCCGCGCCCGTCGCCGATCACCGGAAAGGTAACGGTGAGCTTATCGAGGGCGGGGCGCAGCGGATCGTCGCCCTTATCGGCCAAGCGGGCGAGGGTGCGGCTGCCGATCAGGGCGGCGTCGCATTTCCCATCCACCAGGGCTTGCACTAAGGGCCGGTCCTCGGCATCGGGTAAACTCGGGCCTTCGCTCGGGGGCAGCGTAACGGCGTTGGCGGTAACGCCCCGCAACCAGGCCTCGGCGGCCAAAGGATCGGGGATCATTTGCGTCGCCAGAAAGGCGCGACTGGCCAGCCGCCCCAGTGGCGGCAGGCACAGGCGACCTTTCAGGGCCGGTTTGGCAAGATCGTCATAGCGCGCAATGTCGCCGGGCTTCACCTTATCGCCCATGCTCACGGCGGCGCGGACGAACCCGGTCACGGCAATCCAGCGGCCGCCTGCGTCGCGATAGGCGGCGGGAATGGCTTTATCGAGATCGGGAATGGTGACCGGCACCAAAAGGCCCGCCGTCGCCGCCCGTTCCGCCCGGGTGAGGGTTGGCAGCAGGGCGACATCGGCGGCGGTGGTCGCGCCTTCGCGCAGCAGGCGGCCCAGCATCAAATCGGCCTGATCGCTCTCGATCTGGACGGCGATGCCCTGGGCTTTCTGAAACTCGGCAAAAACCGGGGCGAGGCGCTGCGGATCGAAAGAGGTGTAGAGCGTTAAGCGAGGTAGCTCTTTCGCACTGTCTTTCGGGGTCTCGGGCGCGGGCGCCTCGGCGGGGGCCTGGGCGACCGCGGGCGCCGGGCTGGCCGGAACAAGGGCAGCGGCGGTCCCGCTCAGCAGTCCCGTCAACAGCAGGGCTGAAAGGACTATGCGGCTCATGCCGGCCTCTCCGCCAAAACACGGCGGGTGGCGTAGAGGGCCACGGCGGCGGCGTTGGAGACGTTGAGCGAGGCAAACTCCCCGGCGGTTGGCAGATGGCCGAGCGCATCGCAGGTCTCGCCGGTCAAGCGGCGCAGACCGGGGCCCTCCGCCCCTAAAACCAGCGCCACGCGCCCAGGACGTAAAACCGCCTCTAGCGGCTTTTCGGCAATGCCTTCGAGACCAACAACCCAAACGTCGGCTTCCTGCAACTGGCGGATCGCGCGGGCAAGGTTGACGACGCGGACGATCGGCACCGCTTCGAGCGCGCCGGATGCAGTTTTTGCCAAGGTGCCAGTGGCGGCGGCCGCATTGCGATCCGGCAAGATCAGCGCCGTCGCGCCGAAGACTGCGCAGGAGCGCAGGATGGCCCCGACATTATGCGGATCGGTCACTTGATCGAGCAGAACGAACAGCGCGTCGGGGGCGGCGCTGAACAGCACATCTTCGAGGGCCAGTTCCGGCAGCGGCTCCACCCGCAAGGCGACGCCTTGGTGGACGGCGCCGGGCGGCACCAGCCGGTCGATCTCGGTACGGTCAACGATGCTCGGTGCAAGGCCCCCGGCGGACCAATCTTTCGCCGCCTCCGCCGTCAGCAGCAGTTGGCGGCATTGGCGCTCCGGGTTGGCCAAAGCGGCGCGCACGGCGTGATGCCCGAACAGCCAAATCGGCCCCGACCCGGACGGGGGCCGTCCGCCCCCCGTGCCCCGGCGCGACCCATCGCCCTTACGGCCCTCGCTTCCGGCGGATTTCGAACCAGGGCGGGCGGGACGGGCAGGGGGGCGGGACGGGCGGGCGGGGGGCATGGCGGTCAAATCACAAAAGAGAGACAAAAGAGGCCGCCAGTGTGCGCCGGGCGCGCGGGCGGGGCAAGCGGCTTCCCGGCGCGGGGACTGACATAAAAACGCAAGGAAACAGGAGTCCGATGACTGATAGCGGTTGACAGGATAGGGGGTTTTCCAATACTCCCCACCTCGTCGCGGCGGTTGGAAACGACCGCCTGGAGACCCTGGGAGGGGTGGCCGAGCGGTCAATGGCAGCAGACTGTAAATCTGCCGACGTATGTCTACGTTGGTTCAAATCCAACCCCCTCCACCATGGTCCTCTCCGGGCGTAAAGCTCTGGCGCGTGACATGTCGAAAGCGGTCGTAGGCGAGGGTCAGGTGGTGTTCCATCGGATCAGCGAGTGCGGACCGCTGCTGGCATATGGATTGACGCCGATGGCGCGCAGCCCGGGCGGGTGTAGCTCAATGGTAGAGCCCCAGCCTTCCAAGCTGGTTGTGAGGGTTCGATTCCCTTCACCCGCTCCAGTGCCGCGCGCGGCGTTCCGTCTTTAGGTCGGCACCCGTCCCACCTTGGCCCATTCGTGGTCGCTATACCCCTGGTTTAGAGGAAGTCTCCAGTCCATGGCGAAGGCTAAATTTGAGCGGAACAAGCCGCACTGCAACATTG